>CAYSFA010000095.1:7893-12284 GCA_964430025.1 uncultured Anaerolineaceae bacterium
CCAAATTACGCTACTTCTAAGGCTTGGTACTGAAAAGAGAACAATCACTAACACCGAAAAAATGATTATTGATGTCAGAATGATCTTTGGTAATTTTGATTTAAGCATGATCCGATTATAACATTATGGAAAATATGACTTTTTCTTTCAACCTAAATTAGAAGCATTTGGATTTTCTCATTATTACAAAAATTATCAATGTTTTCCTTGCGAATTTGCGGTTTTATTGGTATTTTTATCTTAAGATTTGATTTAAAAAGATAGAAGAGCCTTGAAAGAGAGAAACATGATTCATAATAGGAATAATTATTCAGGCAATTTTAATTTTCCAAGAAGAATACAACGCTTGACTGAGTTGTCATTTAATATGTGGTGGGTATGGAACCAGGACGCCCAACAACTATTCAGGTTGATTGATGAACCTTTATGGGCTTCCGTTAATCATAATCCGATCGTCTTCTTCCACAAGGTTGATCCGCAGCGACTAAATTCGAAGATCAATGACCTCTACTTTCTGGAACGTTATGATTCAGTAATGAAGAAATACGACCAATATCTCAAAGCAGATAATACCTGGTTTAAAGAAACTTACCCTGATCTGGTGGATGAGAAAATTGCATATTTTTCCTTTGAGTTTGGTTTACATGAGAGTTTGCCAGTATATGCCGGAGGATTAGGGATCCTGGCTGGGGATCATTTAAAAACTTCCAGTGACCTTGGATTACCATTAGTCGGGGTAGGATTTATTTATAAGAATGGTTATTTTATGCAATCCATTACTGAAGATGGGTGGCAAGAGACCAGAAATTTCATTCTGGATTACAACGAAGCTCCAATTATTCCAGTGTTTGATGAGGATGGCGAACCAAAATTAATTTCAGTCGACCTTCCTGGAAGAACTGCTTTCGCCAGAATATGGCAGGTGAATGTTGGGAGGAATTTCCTTTATTTGTTAGATTCAGATCTCGAACAAAATGATCCTTATGACCGACAACTAACATCCCGTCTTTATAGTAATGACCTGGAGGTACGAATTTCTCAGGAAATCCTCTTAGGCATAGGAGGAGTGAAGGCATTACGAGCATTGGGAATAAATCCGACTGTATGGCACATGAACGAAGGCCATTCCGCATTTCTTGCACTTGAACGAGTTGATGAGCTCATTAAAAAAGAAAAATCTTTTGATGAGGCTGTTGAAATCGTCAAAAAGAACAATGTTTTTACCACTCATACGCCTGTTCCAGCAGGAAATGATCAATTCCCGATTTGGTTAATTGACAAGTATTTATCACAACTCTGGCCAAAATTAAATTTGACCAGAGATCAATTTGTAGAACTTGGCAATCAGGCACAAGCATGGGGTAATACCTTTGTGATGCCGGTGCTGGCTTTGAAACTGTCCGACCATAAGAATGCAGTATCAGAATTACATGGTCATGTCTCCAGAAAAATGTGGAATTGGTTATGGGAGGGAAAAGATGAAGATGAAGTGCCAATCACCCATATCACCAATGGTATCCACACTGGAACCTGGGTCGCTCGCCAAATGGGTTTATTGTTCCAAAAATACATAACCTCTAATTGGACAGATTTAGTGGATGATCCTGAAATCTGGGAGAAAATTGAAAATATTCCCGATCATGAGCTGTGGGCTGTTAGAAGACATTTAAAGCGAAAATTGACAATTTATTGTAATGAATTCGCAAGACAAAAGTGGATCCAAGGTGGTTTCCATCCAGTCCAGGTTGTTGCCAGTGGTGTTTTGATGGAACCTTATTCCTTAACGATTGGGTTCGCCAGGAGATTCGCAACTTACAAGAGAGCAAATTTAATCTTACGAGATTATGAAAGATTAAGGAGAATCGTTACCAATGCCCGGATGCCAGTTCAAATCATTTTCTCAGGGAAAGCCCATCCGGCGGATGAGCCTGGCAAATTGATCATTCAAGAAATATACCGTGCTGTCAAGGACGCCAAGATGGGTGGTCGATTGATTTTTCTGGAAGATTACGACATGAACATTGCCCGTTTGCTCGTGCAAGGTGTTGATGTGTGGTTGAACACACCACGACGACCTAATGAAGCATCCGGGACCTCAGGCATGAAAGCAGCCTTAAATGGAGTCTTGAATTTTTCCGTTTTAGACGGTTGGTGGCGTGAAGGGTACAATGGTAATAATGGATGGTCTATTGGCAATGATGATGAATATCAAGACACAAATCAACAAGATACACACGATGCTAACGAACTTTACGACAAATTGGAAAATGAAATTATTCCACTATATTATCAATCGAGATCAGCTGATAATCTACCAAATGAATGGATAGCCCGTATCAAAGAAACGATCAAATCTAATGCCCCTCGTTTCTCTACACGCCGGATGGTCAAGCAATACATGAACAACCTGTATGCTCCAGCAATCGAAACAAATATAGACAAGTAGAGGAAAATATGCCTTTGCCTGAGTCTCCAATTCTCGTCATTCTCATCATTTTCTTGCTGCGTGTATCCGACATGTCGTTGGATACCATTAGAGTTCTCTTTGTTTTTCGTGGCCGTAAAGGGTTAGCCTGGGTGCTCGGTTTTTTCCAATCCTTGCTATTTGTTATCGCGATTACTTCAGTTCTTTCAAACATGGACAATCCTTTAAATATCATCGCATATGCTGCCGGTTTTGCTACTGGAAATGTGGTTGGAATGTTGATCGAAAACCGCTTAGCAGTTGGCCACATAATCATGACGGTTATTAGCCCTTATGCAGGACCGAGAATTGTAGATGCGTTAAGAAATTCAGGATATGCCGTGACAGAAGTGCCTGGAAGGGGACGAGGTGGTATGGTCTCGGTATTGCATATTGCGGTTCTGCGGAAAAATGTGATGGATGTCCAAACAATTGTTCTTGAAATGGACAAGGATGCCTTTATTACAGCAGAAGATGTTCGACCAATCCGAAGAGGTTTTTGGCGAGCTTAAGAAATAAGAATTTTTGAGTAGGGTGAGGTAAACTCACCCTTTTTTATTTACCGATTTGTTTCACGATCAGAGCAATTCCACGCTTATCGACCACCTGGACTTGAGTGCCCTTCACCAGTGTTTGACCGTCTAAAGGTATCGCGCTCCATTCTTCGCCTGCCAATTGAATTGTTCCTTGCGGGTCTAAATCGGAAATCACATAACCGGTCAGTCCAATTAATGATTCCATGCCAGTTTTCACAGGGGTTCGTAATGCTTTCAGTGCAAATCTCAAAACGAAGAAAATTCCTGCTGCGAGGATTACGCCGGTGCCAATGACGAGTGGGACAGATACTTGAGGAAAACCAGGTGTTTGAATTGAATTGAATAACACCAAAGCCCCGACAATAAATGACAAAGTGCCTGCTGCTGTTAATGCCCCGTGAACGGGAGCTTTAATTTCCAAAATGAAAAGCACAAATGCGGTAACCAGGAATAATATGCCAAACCAATTTACGGGAAGGACACCCAGTCCATAAACAGCAAGGATGAGGCATACAGCCCCGATAAAACCTGCTACCCATCCTCCAGGGTTGGAGAGTTCAATGAAAATTGCCTGTACCCCAATCGTGAGCAAGAGAAACAAGATGTTAGGGTTGGTGAGGAGTTGAAGAAGGTTTTCGATGAAACTCATTTCAACAGGGAAAAGAACAGAATTTTCTAAATCCAAAGTTATTGTCGTTGAGGATAAATCAACTGTTTGCCCATCAATTTGGTCGAGCAAATCATCGAGATCAGTAGCAATATAATCAATTAGTCCTGCGGAGAGAGCTTCTTCAGCAGAGACTGCTTTTGCATTTTCTATCGTATCTTCTGCAAGAGCGATCGCTTCCGCTCCACGGCTCGCAGCTAAGGACCTCACCGAGGCCTTCAGGATTTCTTTCTGTTTTGTTTCAATTGTTTCACCCAGTTCTTCACCTTGACCACCCACCGGACTGGCAGCCCCAATGGCGGTTTCTGGTGCCATGGCAGCAATGTGGCCAGCTAGAGTAATCAATGTTCCTGCACTTCCAGCAATCGCTCCTCGTGGGGAAACATAAACTACGACTGGAATGTCACTGGAACGGATATTTTGTACAATTGTGTTCATCAGATCAATACTTCCCCCAGGAGTGTCGAGATTAAGAACAATTAATTCCGCGCTTTGTTTTTCAGCAATCAACAGACCACGATCTATATATCCTACTAATGCTGGGGTTAACGGCCCTTGAACGGTTAGGGTTACTACTGTTGGCGCTATAGATTGTGTGGCAGCATTATGGGTTGGTAGGCTCAATCCTATTATCAACCAAACGAACAACAATAATAATCTTAAAGCTTTCATTTTTCCTCGTTTCATAATTAGATTATAAATAGCCCGAAGGAATAAAACAAGA
>CAYSFA010000096.1:0-12182 GCA_964430025.1 uncultured Anaerolineaceae bacterium
AACACGAACCGAATTATTATAATTTCGATGGATTATCGTCATTACTCGTTATTCAAGCGATTCAAATTTCAACTTGTTCGCTTTTTCCGTTGGTTTGTCCCTGGTATTGGGATAAAACGATGGAGTTTGATGATTATGATGGGCACGATGTTGATTGGTTTAGGGTTTGCTGTTGTGGTCCTTGAAGTGTATCGATCCACACCAGACTCATGGTATTTACCGATTGTCGCGTTTTTATCCTTAAGATTTTTATCAAGGCCAATTCGCGCCCTCATTTTTGGTTTAGGAGGGATATTCCTGATCGTGATTGGTGTGTGGGGGATCAATCGCACTTTATTAAAACCATTTCTTCGTCCTGGAAAACATCTGGTGGATACGGTCAGTGATTACCAGAAACTCTATAAAGGGAAGAAAATCGTTGTAATTGGTGGTGGAAATGGTTTAGCAGCCCTTTTACGAGGACTTAAAAAATACACAGCAAATATCACCGCTATTGTAACAGTGGCGGATGATGGAGGATCCTCCGGGGAAATCCGGAAGAAAATTGGTATTTTACCGCCGGGAGACATTCGAAATTGCCTTACAGCTCTTTCCAGTGATGAGGAATTGACCACACAACTTTTTCAGTATCGGTTTGGAGAAAATTTGGGGTTAAATGGGCACTCCTTGGGAAATTTGCTCATCACAGCGCTTACAGATATCACGGGTAGTTTTGAAGATGCTGTGGCAGAGTCCGGGAAAGTGCTTGCTGTCCAGGGTAAGGTATTACCGTCCACCTTGCATGATGTTAGGTTGGTTGCTCAGGTTTTCATCCCTGATGAAAACAAAGAAATAAAAGTAAAAGGGGAAAGTGAGATTCCACGAACCAGAGGAAAGGTAAAACGAGTGTGGCTAGAGCCTAATAATCCTTTAGCCTATCCACCGACTATTCAAGCCATCTTAAGTGCGGATATTATCATCGTTGGTCCAGGCTCTCTTTATACCAGCATCATTCCCAACCTACTTGTACCAGACATTTCTGAAGCTATTCGTGTCAGCAGGGGGTTGAAATTTTATGTATGTAATGTAGCCACTCAGCCTGGTGAAACAGATGGGTATAGTTGTGGAGATCATATAAGAACAATAGAACGGGAAATAGGTAGAAATTTGTTTGATGTTGTGATTTGTAATGACAACTGCAATGGAAAATTACCAGAGGATATCGAGTTTGTGTGTTTGGACGAGGATACTGATAAAGCATATCCTATTTACTCCGCGAATTTAAGTGACCCGGCAATTCCTTGGAGACATGATTCAACAAAACTTGCCTCAACAATTTTTGATCTTTATAATGAAAGAACCGGCCCAATTGGTCGTGAAAACACTTTTGATTTGTGAACTTTTTTACAAATAAGTGGTAAAATTTGTCGGAAAATAACAGGAGGTTATTATGACAGTAAAAGTAGGTATCAATGGCTTTGGCCGCATCGGTCGCCAAGTATTAAAAGCAATTTTGGAGACATATCCGGATACTTTAGAAGTTGTTGCAATCAATGATTTATTTGATGCTCCAACCAATGCACACTTGTTCAAATATGATTCAAATTATGGAATCTTTCCAGGTACAGTCACCGTAGATGGGCAAGATCTGGTAATCAACGGAAAACCGATTAAAGTGTTCGCTGAAAAAGATCCAAGCAATCTACCCTGGAAAGATCTAGGGGTTGAGATTGTTATCGAAGCAACCGGTGTTTTCAGAGATAAAATTGGCAATCCTGCAAAAGGAAAACCTGGTGTTGATGTTCATATCACAAAAGGTGGTGCTAAGAAAGTTATCATTACTGCACCAGCCAAGAATGAGGATATCACGATTGTGTTAGGGGTCAATGATGATAAATATGATCCTGCGCTGCATCACGTAATTTCAAATGCATCTTGTACGACCAATTGTTTAGCTCCTGCAGCAAAAATCGTTCATGAAAATTGGACAATCAAACGTGGTATGATGACCACAGTTCACTCCTATACCAATGATCAAAGAATTTTGGATGTAGCCCACAGCGATCCACGCCGAGCTCGTGCAGCCGCTTTGAATATCATTCCTACAACAACAGGTGCAGCCAAAGCAGTAGCCCTGGTGATCCCTGAACTTAAAGGTAAATTTGACGGATATGCCCTACGAGTTCCTACTCCAACCGTTTCCATTGTTGATTTTGTTGCTGAAGTTGAAAAACCAGTCACGGTAGAAGAATTAAATGCAGCATTCAAAGCAGCAGCTGATGGTGAGCTCAAAGGAATTTTAGGTTTCAGCACAGAACCATTGGTCTCCATGGATTTCAAAGGTGATTCTCGCTCCTCGATTATTGATGCTGAGAATACCATGGTGATGGGTGGTACGATGGTGAAAGTTGTTACCTGGTATGACAATGAATGGGGTTATTCTTGCAGAACAGCAGATTTAGCAGCAAAGTTAGCAAAATCCCTCTAATAATTGATTAGAAAAAAGGTGATGCGAATTTTATCGTTGACACGGTGAAATACGCATCATTTTGAATCAATCACTTCTATTACTAACAGGATTATAAAATGTTCAATAAAAAAAGTATCAGTGATATTGATGTCAATGGGAAAAAAGTGTTGGTGCGTGTTGATTTTAATGTTCCAATCAAAGAGGGGAAAATCAAAGATGATACCCGCATGACAGCCGCGCTGCCGACCATCCAATACCTTTTGGATCATGGAGCTGCAGTTATTCTATTTTCCCATTTAGGGAGACCAAACGATGAGCCGGATCCGCAATATTCACTCGCTCCAGTGGCTGAGCATCTTGGAAAGTTAATCCCAAACCGAGTTAAATTTGCAGGCGATTGTGTTGGTGAAATCGCCGAAGCTGCTGCAGCTGATTTAAAAGCCGGTGAAGTGCTGGTCTTAGAAAACACCCGGTTTTATAAGGCTGAGAAAAAAAATGACCCGGAAATGGCAAAGAAATTTGCAAAACTAGCAGATGTTTATGTAAACGATGCGTTTGGTTCAGCACATCGGGCACATGCCTCTACAGAAGGCGTTGCCCAATACTTACCCGCTGTCGCTGGGTTCTTAATGGAGAAGGAAATACGTTATTTGGGGGAGGCAATAGCCAATCCGGCCAGACCATTTGTCGCAATTTTAGGTGGAGCAAAAATCAGTGATAAGATCGGGGTGATTGATAATCTTCTCAACCAGGCTGATGAAGTCTTAATTGGTGGGGGGATGGCAAATACTTTCCTAAAAGCAAAAGGCTTCCACATGGCTGATTCTTTAGTGGAAGAAGAAGCTTTAGAGACCGCCAAAGAATTGCTCACAAAAGGTGGCCAGAAATTATATCTCCCTGTTGATCTGGTAATCGCGAACGCATTCAGCAATGAAGCTGAATTCAAAGTGACTGGACTTGAGAATGTTCCTGATGGATGGCGAATATTGGACATTGGCCCGAAAACTGTGGAAGAATTTGCCAGAGTCATTGCCAAAGCGGGAACAGTGGTCTGGAATGGACCAATGGGTGTTTTCGAAATGTCAAACTTTGCCAAAGGGACCTTTGGAGTCGCCGAAGCGGTTGCATCATCCGGAGCAGTTTCTATCATAGGTGGAGGGGATTCAGTTTCTGCTATTAACCAATCAGGATTGTCAGAGAAAGTAACCCATATTTCAACGGGCGGCGGAGCTTCATTGGAGATGTTGGAAGGAAAAATACTTCCAGGTTTGGCTGCTTTACAGGATAAATAGTAAGATTCAGGAAATGAATTAAAGCTTCCCAAAAATTTATTTTTTCTGGTATAATTCGCGGGCTGCCCTTCGTAAGTAATTTTTTGGACAAACAGTTCCCTTCTCAAGTAGAGAAATCTTCTTAACAGGTGAATTGGAGGAAATAAGTTGGCTAATATTAAATCTGCGATAAAACGCAACAAGCAAAATGAAAAACGACGTTTACTCAACAGAGTGTACCGTGGACGTGCCCGAACTTTTGTTTCAAAAGCTCGACAGGTTATCGAGAAGGAAGAATCAAAAGAAGTTGTAATGGCTAATGTAACCGAAGCTGTGAAAGCTTTAGACGTAGCCGCACAAAAGGGTGTCATTCATAAAAACAATGCTGCACGTCGCAAAAGTCGTTTAATGAAACGACTGGCGAGCTTACAAGAAACAAAGTAAGTTTTTTTACATAAAGCACCGTGAGTGGGAGATGAAAACCTCCCGCTTTTGGTTTAAAGGACTACTGATCTTTTTGAATAGAATTTAGTTCTGATTTAGTAAATTCTAGGATAGGGCTTAATGTTATAATTTTTGAGGATATAAACATCAAAGGTGAAAATGTTTGACATAGAACAAAATAATGTTGAAAAGCAAATAAATCAATTCACTTCTCTTCATGGATTACCAGAAATGAAGATTCAATGGAACTGGATTCCATTTTCTGGTCATTGGGGGATTTCTACATCTTTATTTTCATTGGCTGCAGCGGAAGCAAAGCAAAAACAAATCAAAATTAATGTACCGGTCCGGGCAAACGAATTAGCAGAGGAGTTGGCAAAGTTCCTTGGTATACCAGCTGGATTCGAAAAAGTTGAAGCGGTCAATGGATATTTAAATTTGTATTTCTCCCAAAGTGAATACTCTGAAAGAGTCCTTAAAGAAGTCCTTGAAAAAAAGAATGATTATGGAAAAATTTCCTCGAAAAACCAACGTGTGATGGTTGAATTTTCCCAACCTAATACTCATAAGGCTTTTCATGTAGGTCATTTACGATCCGCTATTTTAGGGGATACCCTTGCGAGAATTCTTGATTTTGCTGGTTATGATGTGGTACGGGCAAATTATCCTGGGGATATGGGATTACATGTGATCAAATGGTTATGGTGTTACCAAAAGTTCCACAGCGGTGAATCCCCTGAAGACAATATTACCCAATGGATGGGCAAAGTTTATGCAGAAGCAAACAGCAGACTGGAAGCGGATCCGGAATTAGAAGCCGAAATTAGAGGACTTTATAAAAGATGGGACCAACGAGACCCTGAAGTCGTTGAATTGTGGGAAAAAACCCGGGAATGGTCCTTACAGGGCTTTTATCAAATTTATGAGAAATTGAATATCAAATTTGATGTTTATTACTTTAATAGTCAAATGGAAAAACCCGGGAAAGCCATTGTTCAGGATTTGATAGACAAAAATATAGCCACTGATGAACGTCCCGATGGGGCTGTCATCGTGAAAATTGATGAAAAATTAGGACTTAATAAAGAAAAATACCGTGTATTTGTGGCATTAAGGTCTGACGGGACAGCATTATACGCTACCGAAGATCTTGCCCTGGTTAAGCAAAAATTTGATGATTATCCGGATTTAGCTAAGTCCCTATACATCGTTGATGTGCGACAATCACTTCATTTTACACAAGTATTTAAAACGATGGAGCTAGCTGGATTTGATTTCGCGACAAAATGTGAGCATGTGCCTTACGAATTGGTGAATTTACCTGGAAATGTCGTGATGGCATCTCGCGAGGGGACAGTTGTTTTACTTGAGGACCTGATTCATGAGGCAACCAAACGTGCTTATGAAGTTGTCCAGGAAAAGAATCCTGAGTTGGATGAAGAACTAAAAACAGCTACTGCGGAATCAGTGGGTATTGGTGCAATAAAATATCCGATGCAAGCCCGCGAAAACACAAAAGTTGTCACATTTGATTGGGAATCAGCCCTTGATTTTAACGGTCAGGCTGCCCCATACATCCAGTATGCCTATGTGCGATGTGGTAGTATCCTTAGAAAAGCAGGTAATCCGGTCATCCACGCTGTTGAGGTTTATCATGAATTGGCGTCCCAGGAAATTCAACTGATTGATTTGATCTCCAGGTTTTCACGAGAAGTCGAGCGGGCTGGAGAAGAACGAAGAACTATTCAGATTGCGAATTATGCATATGAATTAGCAAAAACCTTCAATAACTTTTATACTAATTGTCCGGTTCTTACTGCAGAAGAGTCTATTAGAACTACAAGATTAAACTTAGTAATGGCAACCCGTCAGGTATTGAAAAATAATCTGACTTTGCTGGGCATCACAGCCCCAGAAGCGATGTGAACCGATGGTTAAAACAAATTCATTTATAAAAGGAGAAAAACAAAAATGACCATTCGAACCCTCATTATGGGCGCAGCTGGGCGCGACTTTCACAATTTCAATGTGTATTTTCGAGATAATAGTGATTACCAGGTAGTTGCATTCACAGCTACCCAGATTCCTAATATCGAAGGACGTCGTTATCCTGCTGTTCTGGCTGGTTCACTCTATCCAGAAGGAATTCCAATTTATCCTGAATCAGAGTTGCGTGAACTAATCAAAGAATTAAATGTTGACCAGGTGGTCTTTGCATACAGCGATGTTGAACATGAGTACGTCATGCACAAAGCAGCTTTGGTGAATGAAGCTGGTGCAGACTTTAGAATTATGGGGTTGAAGAATACTCAATTGATTTCTTCAAAGCCTGTCATATCTATCACGGCAGTTCGAACTGGCTCTGGTAAAAGTCAGACAACCCGACGTGTTTCCCTAATCTTAAGAGAAATGGGGTACCGTGTCGCCGCGATTCGCCATCCTATGCCTTATGGTGATCTGGCAAAACAAAAAGTTCAACGCTTTGCCGATTACAGTGACCTCGACAAACATGAATGCACCATTGAAGAACGTGAAGAGTATGAACCTCATCTCGATAATGGTGTCATTGTTTATGCTGGTGTTGATTATGAAGCGATCCTTCGCCAGGCTGAACAGGAAGTTGATATCGTTTTATGGGATGGTGGTAATAATGACTTTTCATTCTATAAAGAAGATTTGGCTATTGTAGTTGTTGATCCTCATCGTCCAGGCCATGAAACCAAATTTTATCCAGGCGAAACAAACACTTTGCATGCTGATGTATTTGTAGTCAATAAAGTAGATACAGCTGATCCTGACAATGTAATAAAGGTAAGAGAAAATATTCATCGTTTGAATCCAAATGCATTGGTAATCGAAGGAGCTTCTCCATTATTTGTTGAAGATCCGGAAGCGATTCGTGGTAAACGTGTCCTGGTAGTAGAAGATGGTCCAACCCTCACTCACGGTGGGATGAAGTATGGCGCAGCATATGTGGCAGCTCGCAGATTTGGCGCTGGAGAAATTGTTGACCCACGACCTTTCGCTGTTCGTACAATCATCGATACCTATAATAAATATCCTGACACCGGCACAATTTTGCCTGCAATGGGGTACGGGAATGATCAGATGAAAGATCTGGAAGATACCATCAACAATTCAGATGTAGATCTGGTTGTTTCTGGAACTCCAATTGACCTCAATCGTGTGATCAAGATCAATAAGCCATTACAAAGAGTCCGATATGAATTACAGGAAATTGGTCAACCTACTTTAGAAGATATTCTTAAAGAAAAATTTGGAAAATAATTGAAAGTAAGTAAGGGATCGGATTTTCCGATCCCTTACTTTGAAAGGTAAAAATGTTTATTGATGAAGCTAAAATATTCGTTGCTTCTGGCAAAGGCGGAGATGGCGCTGTACATTTTCGTCGTGAGAAGTATGTACCCAGAGGTGGACCTGATGGAGGAGATGGAGGTAAAGGGGGAGATGTTGTTTTACGTGTAAAACACACTTTAAATACTCTTCGTTCTTTTCAATTTAATCAAAAATTTTTGGCTTCACCAGGGGGAAATGGTGCAAAACAAAAAATGACAGGGAGATCCGCTCAGACTTTGTACATTGATGTACCACCAGGTACATTAATTTATGATGCGGATACCGGAGAACTACTGGGTGATCTTGTTGAAAAAGATCAGGAATTGTTGGTCTGCAAAGGGGGGCGTGGTGGAAGGGGTAATGTCCATTTTGTGAGTTCCCGACACCAAGTCCCAAGAGTTGGTGAAAAAGGTGAACCGGGCGAAGAAAAAACACTGCGAATGGAATTAAAACTGATAGCAGATGTAGGAATTGTTGGCGTCCCAAATGCAGGTAAGTCCAGTTTCTTAGCTGTCGTTTCCAATGCCAAACCTAAAATTGCTGATTACCCATTTACTACACTCGACCCTAACCTGGGTGTCGTAGAATTGGATATGGATAACTCCATAGTCCTGGCAGATATTCCTGGTTTGATTGAAGGTGCTCATATGGGAGCAGGGTTGGGCGATTCTTTTCTGAAACATATCCAACGAACCAGGGTATTAATTCATATATTGGATGGCATGTCAGAGGATCCTATTGCAGATTTTTCGCAGATCAACTCAGAAATGGCCTTATTTGATCCTGCTCTTAAACAAAAAGAACAAATAGTTTTATTTAATAAAATGGATATTCCTGAAGTTCAGGAAAAATGGACAGATGTTAAGAAAAAACTCCAAAAAATGGGGATTACAGCAACTGCCATTTCAACCATGTTGCATGATGATTTAAAACCGATTTTATGGAAAGCACTTGAATTGGTTCAAAATGCTCCTGAACCGGAAGTAACCGAAAAAATGCCAATCTATCGTCCAGAAGAAGATCCTAATGAATTCCGAATTGAAGTGATCGAGGAAGGCTATCGGGTTATCGGAAAGGCGATTGAACGAGCTGCGAAGATGACTTATTGGGAACATGATGGTTCGATCAGACGATTCCAAAAATTAATGGAAACCCTGGGAGTGGAAGAAGCATTGCGTGACCTGGGCGTTCAGGAAGGACAAAGTGTTTTCATTGGTGACTTTGAATTGGAATGGCAGGATTAGCGATGCGTATCGGTGTATTTGGAGGAACATTTGATCCTCCTCATTTAGGTCATCTCATTTTAGCTGCAGAAGCTTCTTCACAAATGAAATTGGATAAATTGTTATGGGTTCTTACTCCAGACCCTCCCCACAAACGAGATCAGCACTTAACACCCATTGAAATACGCTTCGAATTGGTCAAACTATCCTTAATGGATGACCCATCTTTCGATATGAGTCGGGTTGATTTGGATCGTCCCGGACCGCATTTTACCCTTGATACAGTAAAATTAATCAAACAGGAATTTCCTGACGCTGAAATTTATTATCTCATTGGAGGAGATTCCCTCCACGATTATCCCAATTGGCATCGTCCATCCGAATTATTGGATGAACTGAATGGGGTAGGGGTAATGCGACGCCCAGGAGATAAAGTTGATTTGGACCTGCTTGAATCGCAGGTTCCTGGGATCAGTGAAAAGATTTACTTTATAGAAGCTCCATTATTGGAAATTGCTTCTCATCAAATACGCCGCCGTATCAGACAGGGGCGCCCGTTTCGGTATTATATTCTTCCAGTTGTGTATAAACGAATTTTGGAAGCAAGCTATTACTTCGATACATCACCAGATGAAAATGGTGACCCACACCCAATGAATTAACAAAGTTAAGATAGTAATTAACATCCCAGCTTTTGAATATTCCCAGAATGAAAGATGGATTTTCCGATTTCTGGCTAATTCTGCAACAATTAAATTGGCTACAGAACCCAATAATGTGAAATTTCCAGCCAGGGTTGTGGCTGAAGCCAGGGTTAACCATGCAGGTGTTGGGTTAGCTAACTGAGAAATGAATTGTTTCATCAGAAGAACCGCGGGAACATTGGAGACCAGGTTGCTGAGAATCGCACTGGAAAAAGTCAAATTAGCAGGAGTAATTTTCTCGGCCAGATTCCAATTGACAAACAACGATTGGACAATCCCTGTTTTGTTTATTGCCCCAGTAAGAATAAATAATGAGGAAAAGAACACTAACAGACTCCAGTCAAACTCCGCGAAAACTTTATGTGGGGAAAGACGTCTCGTCAATAATAATAGCGAGGAAGCGATTAGGGCAGCAGTAGAAATGGAAACCCCACTCAGAAAAGCAATCAGCAATCCAACTATGATGAGTAAGCTTTTCCAAAGAAGTGGTTTGTATATTCTGACTTTTTGATTTCTCGTGATTTCAAAAGAATTCTTTTTAAATTCCTGTGGATACAGGATTTTCAACACAAAGAAAACTACAAACGACCCTAAAATGGCTACTGGTGCTAATGAGATGAGGAAATCCAGATAGGGGATTTCGGAAGCGATTCCTATGATCATATTTTGAGGATTTCCAGTAAGGGTTGCCACTGACCCAATATTTGCCGAAGTGGCCAAAGCGATCAGATATGGAATTGGATTGCGTTTCAAAGTTACGGACAGATCAATAATAAATGGTGTGAGGATTAAACAAATTGTGTCATTGAGAAATATCGCACTCAGGAACCCACTTAAGAGGATGGTAAATGCCAGCAGAATCCTGGGTGAATGGGCATACTTCACTAATTGGTTTGCAGCCAATTCAAAGAAACCAGCTAATCTCAAGTTGGCATTAATGATCATCATCGCGAACAATAAAATGATCGTGTCAAAATCAATAAACTCTGCAAAATTTTCAATTTTGATTGTGTTAAATAACAAAAGCAAACCTACACCAATTAACGAGATTGTGGTGCGGTTTGTTCGGAATTTCGGAATCCGACCGAAAGCAATTCCCATATAGGTTATTGTCACAATAATGACAGTTATGATTTCAGGTTTGAGTATCAACACAAGGCATGATTATACGATCAGGATTTGAAATTGATAAGGTGGAAATAAAAAAAAGCCACGTCCAGAAAATATGGACGTGGCTTGCACGGTGATAATTATCTGGTTATCAACTGTAGGTTTCCTAGTCCGAGTTCGACATCAATCGAAATCCTAGGTCCGGATCCTTCGAGGGAATATTCATTTCCTGAAACATTCCAGGTTCCACGTAACTCGACATTATTCAGACCACCATCCACAGAAACGGTGACTGGAATTCCTTTCGGGATGATAACTTTCATATCTCCCAATCCATAATTGATCTCTACATCAATGTCTCTTTGCAAATCACCTGAAAAATCAAGCGTGTATGATCCAGGACCGGCATCGAAGAAGATATTTTCAACATTAGCATTTCCAAGACCAATGAGATCAACTTGAGAAGCTCCTGTTTTGTAATGCAGGGCTTTCATCTCGACCGGATTTAATTCATCGAAGGTGATTTTGCTCTGACTGGCACCATCATTGATGGACAAGGTGGTTATCGGAATTCCGGAAAAATCCAAATCTCCCTGGTATGCTCCTGCATTGATTTCCAATTCAATGGGATGATCACCAAGTTGAATTTCCCATTCATTCTTAATATTGTCATCTGGAATTCCAAATTCATCATCAGTTTTTTGTGTAATGCGAACACCATTATCATTGTAGTAAATTTCAGGTTTCCACATGGGGACGTTAAAATTAATCTCTCCGGAAATCCAGACATCTGAACCACCAACTAGATCTAAAGTACCTGCCCCCATCGATATTTCCAATTCTGAGTCATCACGATCATCAGGAATGGGGACATCGATTACAAAGGTTTGTTGGTCTTGTGTTGTGATTTTTGGTAAATCGACATTGACAGAACAAGCTAAAGATGTCATCAGAATCACGACCAGCAAAAAGATTATTTTCTTGTTCATTAGTTACCTCTCTTAATTACTTTCAGGTAAATCGCCAGGTTGCTCTTCGGTTGTATCCGGGAGTTGTGCTTGTTCGATACCCTGAGGTTTGTTTACAGTTTGGGTTACTGAAGGAGTAGCTGTTGAGTTTGTGCTAAATTCTTCGGGATAATCCTTCGTCCCTACTTTTGTTAGAATGATTGCTCCTAAGCCAAATAAACTCAATGTCGTTGTGAGTAACCATCCAACACAGGGGATTGCCCCTAATACTCTCGCAACGACGGAAAGAATGACTGTCCCAATCCCGGCGATTAATGCAGGAGACATATTGGAATTGTTTACAAAAAGCCGTTTTCCAATTTCATAGCCAAGGGCGATCCAACCATAGATAATAGCGACAATCAAAGCCATGATCCCAATCAATCCTAACGGGATCAATACTATAGTAATAAAACAAACTAATATGACCGCTGGAAATGCGAAGGCAGTGAGTAAACCAATTCCCCAATGGGTGAATGGTTGTTTGCCTATTGATGTAGCAATTCTATTAGTGGATTTGGGTGCGATGAGTAAAACTAACATTGCTAAACCACCCAAAGCTATGATTTGCAGAATTGCCCAGATAAACCTGGTGATGAACCCAGTAGTTTTTCTGG
>CAYSFA010000097.1:0-11945 GCA_964430025.1 uncultured Anaerolineaceae bacterium
TGCTACAGTGAAGCCAAACCTGGAATGTATGAAGGGGAATTAGGATTTGACCTTGTGGAGGTGTTTGAGTCGTATCCACAAATTGGAAATTTCATTATTAATGATCAATACGCGGATGAAGCTTTTACAGTCTATGATCATCCTAAGGTAATGATTTTCAAGAAATCTGATAATTTTGAAATACTGCAAGTTTCAAATATTTTAAGCTCAGTTGATCTCACCAAAGTTCTGTATTACACACCTGGAGAATTCCCTGATTATCCAGCAAACCTCCAACTACCTGAAAAAAGGTTGGAAGAACAATTTTCCAACGGCACCTGGTCCGAATTGTTCAACACCAATAGCCTACTATTTCAATCGCAAATCGTCACTGTGGTGTTTTGGTATTTAGTTATTTTCATATTAGGCTGGTTGCTTTATCCAATCACCCGGTTAGCTTTAAATGGCTTTGTTGATAAAGGATATGCATTCAGTAAACTTCTTGCTGTTCTTGTTCTTGCTTTGTTTGTATGGTTAAGTGGTTCAGCTGGAATCCCGGTTACGCGCAATTTAATTACTATTATTGCAGGAATCATCATTTTTTTGTCATTATTAATCGGTTATTTTTGCAAAGACAAAATTTTATTTGAACTCAGAACAAATAGAAATTTGTTCTTATTGATAGATGTCCTAACTCTGTCGTTGTTTTTGATCTTCCTGTTGATTCGATTAGGAAATCCGGATTTATGGCACCCAGGAAAAGGTGGCGAAAAACCGATGGATTTCGCATATCTAAATGCAGTCATCAAGAGTACGACATTTCCTCCTTTTGATCCCTGGTACGCGGGTGGGTATATTAATTACTATTACTATGGATTTGTTATTGTCGGTATTCTCATAAAGTGGTTGGGGATAGTGCCATCCATTGCTTACAATCTTGTTTTACCAACCTTGTTTAGTTTCGTGGGAATCGGTGCGATTAGTGTAGTTTACAACCTCATTCATAATCATTCTGAATACTTTGATGAATCATTTTCCAACCCTGTATCCATTAAAAACATAATTAAATCCAAAGCTGCTAAGGCAGGATTTGGTGGATTATTATTCACACTGATAATAGGAAATCTCGGAACTGTCCGGATGATTTGGCATGAATTGCAGCGAATTGGGTCTCCAGAAGGAGTTATTGATAGTGCTCGGCTGTTTGAACGATTATTGTGGTCTCTTCAGGGATTGGCAAAATTTATCGGTGGGCAAAACCTCCCGTTCTATCCAGGAGATTGGTATTGGGTTCCCAGTCGTGCATTACCCCAAGAGCCTATCACTGAATTTCCTTTCTTCACATTTATATATGCTGATTTGCATGCACACCTAATTGCCATGCCTCTTACATTAATGGCAATTGGATGGGCACTTTCCTTGTTGATCGGTAAATGGAGATTTGATGAACGATTGCCTGGATGGATTTCAAAATTTATTGCATTGTTAGTAGGTGCAATGACAATTGGTGCACTTCGACCAACCAATACATGGGATTTTCCTACTTATTTTACAATCAGTCTAGTTGTGCTAACTTACATAATACTCAAATATGGTCAAGGATTTATCACATCCTACCAACTTGGAGAATTTCCGAAAAAAGTAGTTGAGCTAATTTTCGTTCTGGGTGGATTTTCGATCCTTACATTTTTACTCTATAGCCCATTCTATGATTGGTATGGACAAGCTTATACCGAGATAGACCTTTGGAAAGGTAGTGTTTCTCCCTTCTGGTCATATTTTACGCATTGGGGGTTGTTCTTAGTCATTTTAATCACCTGGTTATTGATTGAAACAACAAGATGGCTGGCTGAAACACCGTTATCCTCTGCAAGAAAATTGTTAAGATATAAATTCTGGATCTGGTTGGCTTTAGCTACATTATTCGGTGGAACAATTTTCCTTTTGATTCAAAAAATCAACATTGCCTGGTTGGTATTTCCAATGGCATTCTGGTGCGGCATTTTATTACTGAAAAAGGATATGAGTGATCCAAAAAAATTCGTCCTTTTTCTGTCCGGTTCTGCACTGGTTCTGACATTGTTGGTTGAATTAATCGTTCTAAAGGGCGACATTGGCAGAATGAATACAGTATTCAAGTTCTATTTGCAAGCTTGGATTCTTTTTGCCATTAGCAGTAGCGCAGGATTGTTCTGGAGTATTTCTGAAGTTAACAGCAACTGGGCTCCTTTTAACCAAAAGTTCTGGAAAATTTTGGTTATTACTCTTTTTGGATGCGCAGCTCTATATCCAATCACGGCTGGATTGGAAAAAATCAATGACAGAATGAGTCATGATGCACCCAGAACCCTTGATGGAATGCGCTATATGGAAACTGCCACCTATTTTGATGAAGGGGTAGAAATGAGATTGGTGGAAGATTATCAGGCAATTCATTGGATGCAGGAAAATATCGAAGGATCTCCGGTAATTGTTGAAGCTAACACGGTTGAATATCGCTGGGGGAATAGATATTCGATTTATACTGGTTTACCTGGGGTAGTTGGCTGGAACTGGCATCAAAGACAACAAAGAGGGGTGATTCCGTCCAATTGGGTGACTGATCGAGTTGATGAAGTTAACAATTTTTACCTGACAACCGATTTATCTGAGACAAAAAAATTCATCGAAAAATATGATGTTTCCTATGTAATAGTTGGTCAACTAGAAAAGGCTAAATATAAAGGAGAAGGCATTGGTAAGTTTTCGCAATTAGATGGAATACTTTGGAAAATGGTTTATTCAAAAGGTAATACAACAATTTACGAGGTAATGGAGAATTGATGAAAAAGGAATTTATTTACCATCTCATTCCAGAAGATGAGTGGACAAAAGTATCTGGGTTGAAGCATTATGAACACATGTCTCTGCAAGAAGAAGGGTTTATCCATTTTTCTTTTGCACCTCAAATTGACGGTGTAATTAAACGTTATTATCAAAATTTGAATTCAATATTTATATTAAAAGTCGATGTAAGTAAGATACAATCAAAACTGAAAATTGAGGAAACTCCAGAACATGGCAGTTTTCCACATCTGTATGGAAAACTAAACCTGGATGCAGTTGTAGGTGTCTATAAAATTCAAATCGGAAGTGATGGCCAATATTTCTGGAATGAATAAATCTCAGATGAAAAAGGATAAGTATCAGAGCACTTGAGCATAAAAAAAACATTTACCCTGGAAGCACTTATTTATTTACTCGTCATCTTTATTGGGTTTCTACTACGAATCCTTAAATTAAGTAATGATCCTCTAAGTGATTATGAAGCCTTAATTGCACTGGATGGCTTGAATCTGATATCCAATCTTCCTGGGAAAGTGATATCTGATCAGACATTCCTCACCAACTTATTGGGTTCATTTTTCTATTTGTTTGGTTCAGGAAATCTATTGAGTCGACTTGTTCCTGCTTTGGCTGGAACTTTTTTGATAATTATTCCAGCATTTTTTCGAACCCATTTTGATAAAAAAGCATTACTGATCCTTTCTGGTTGGATCGCGGTTAGTCCAACTTTTGTTTCTTTATCAAGACAGGTAGATAGTTCTATGCTCCTTCTGGTTGTTTTTGGATTATTTGTTTATTTTCTCCTACGCAAAAAATCTATTGCTAGTGCGGTTTTCCTGGCATTGGCATTGTTAACCGGAAGAATTTTTTTCTGGAGTCTTGTATTATTTTTCTTCGTTATTGTTTATACAAATCTATTCGGTAATAAAAATGAAACTAATGTAGTAAAAGCTATAGTTACTAACATAAAAGAATTAAACATAAAAACTTTCTCAATTGCATTTCTGCTTTCCTACATCTTCTTAAGTACGTTTGGTTTTATCTTTTCAAACCAATTCACAGGGGCTGCGAGAGGGCTCATAGAATTTTTCAACATATTTTCAATGTCTACCCAGGTTGGGTCTCTAGGCGAAATATCACGATCAATCATATTTTATGAACCAGCAGTATTATTATTTGGCATCATTGGGTTGGTTTGGCTTTTCCGAAGAAACCAGATTGCAGGGTTATCAATAACCGGTATTGTCATCATTAATATCATTTTGTTGATGGCTGCTAATGAAAGAATTATTACTTGGAATATTTTCTTTGTAGGACCTTTGATGGTTAGTGGCTCATTTTTCCTTGGGAATTTCCTGAAACTTCCGAAAGATGACCTGGAGAAAATTCTATACAGTACTGGTATTGCTCTTTCTATTGTCTTCTTTATAGGTCTGGCCTTTACCAGAATGGTGGTTAACCAGAACCAGGCAATTGACCAATTGAATTTACGAGTGTTATATATTGCCGCAGGTGTTGTACTTATCTTCGGGGCTGGTCTTTTGGCGGGTTGGGCGATAAGTTGGAGAATAACAGGACGAAGTTTTTTACTGCTATCAGTGATTCTATTCGGTATCTTTACCATTTCTGCCACGTGGAATGCAGCAGGGATGCGTAAACCAGTCGAAAATGAGATATTAAGACTTGATCAGGTACCAATTGGTAATGAAATGCTGGTGGACATAACTCAGGATTTCTCTTCCTGGAATTATGGAGTAGATAACAAAGCAAATATTCTAATCCTTGATAATCCATCACCGTCTTTACAATGGTCATTAAGATCATTTAAAAATGTTTTATTTCAGAGTACGATTCCTCGAGACACAGTTTATGATGTGGTCATTACCAGCAATAATGTTCTCATAGAGCAAACTGATACATATCGTGGGCAAGAAGTTATATGGAAAAAAAGTCCACAATGGCAAAATATGAGAGTTAATGATTTTACAAACTGGATCTTAACAAGACGAGTGCAAGAAAATCTACTTAATAAAGAATCATTAATAATCTGGATTCGAAATAGCCTTGTTCCAGGCATGGATAATAAATCTTAATTAGAGGTTAGGTATGGAAAAAAAGTTATTGACGATTACGTTGGACGGCCCGGCAGCATCTGGAAAATCAACCATGGGAGAACGGATTGCAAAATCCTTAGGGTTTATTTATTTAGATACTGGAGTTATGTATAGAGCGGTAACTTTGGCCGCACTCAATAAAGAAGTTGATACTAATGATGAAGAAAAGGTCACAGAAGTTGCAGAAAAAATGGATCTGGAAATAAAACCAGCATCCGTGGAAGATGGTAGAAGCAACGATATTTTCCTGGAAGGAGAGGACGTCACCTGGTCAATCCGTCTCCCTGCAGTCGAAGCTCATGTTTCACAGGTATCTGCATACAAAGGCGTTCGCACAGCAATGACAATAAAACAACGGGAGATTGGTGCAAAAGGCGGGGTCGTGATGGTTGGCAGAGACATCGGAACTGTGGTTTTACCGGATGCAGAGATTAAGATTTATTTAGATGCTTCCGTGGAGGAGCGTGCACGCAGACGGCATTTAGAGTTGATCAACCGTGGTAAAGAATCTGATTTTGAATTTGTGCTGGAAGATTTAAAACGTAGGGATAAGATAGATTCTTCACGTGCCATTGCCCCTTTGAAACCAGCAGAAGATGCAATTATCCTTGATTCGGATAAATTGAGTATTGAACAAGTATATGAAAAAATGATGAAAATTATAGAAGAAACGACTTCTACTCCATAAAATAGCATTAATAATATTAAGAAGGAGAGGGATGAAAAATGTGTGACACTTTTGTTTTAATGCCTGATTATACTGAGAGTAAAAGATTTTATTTTGGAAAAAATTCTGATCGGGATCCAAATGAAGCACATGAGGTTGTAATAGTTCCTCAACAATCCCATACTCTAAATGAAGAGTTAAAATGTACTTATATTTCCATTCCTCAAGTTGAGCTCACGTATAAAATGATCTTATCCAAACCAGTTTGGATTTGGGGTGCGGAAATGGGGGTTAATGAATATGGTGTTGTAATAGGGAATGAAGCAGTTTTTTCGAAAATTCCTCCTGGTAAAGATCCAGGCTTAATAGGTATGGATTATTTACGGCTTGGATTGGAAAGAGGGAAGTCAGCTGAAGACGCCTTAGATGTCATCATATCTCTTTTGGAAAAGTATGGTCAATCCGGAAACTGTGGTTTTACAAATGAATTTTTTTATCATAATAGTTTTATTATCGCTGATTTCAATAATGCCTGGAAGTTAGAAACCGTCGGAAAAGAATGGATAGTAGAAAAAATAAATCAGGTCGGATCAATCTCCAATGGTTACACCATTGAATCCGGAGATCGTCATTCCAAGGATTTGCTGAAAATCGCAAAAGAGAAAAATTGGTTAAAAGAGGATCAACCGTTCAATTTCAAAGAAAGTTATAGCGATTGGCTTTATACAACCTTTAGCGATTCAAAACAAAGACAATCATGTTCAATCAGAAAAGTAAAGGAGTCTGGAGAGTCAACCCAATTGAAAGATATTTTTTCAACGCTTAGAACCCATCGAGATGAGCATAACTTCAAACCTGACAGGGGATTGACAGGGGCTGACTTATGTATGCATGCCGGATTTGGACCGATCCGGATGAGTCAAACCACAGGTTCAATGGTTGTGGAAAATGATGGCAATGACATGCAAATTTGGGTTACTGGTTCCTCAGCTCCATGTTTAAGTATTTTTAAACCAATGTCTATGGAGCAATCTGAGAATTTCTTTGGCGAAAAACCTTCCTTAAATTTTGATACGGCTTCATATTGGTGGAAACAAGAGCTAATTCATCGACAGATAATCATGAATTATCCCGAATTGAGTATTGAATATCGATTGGAGCGTGATGAGCTGGAGAACTCTTTTGTTGAAGAATTGTTGATCACCGACAATCGGATACAGTCAATTGAGAATTGCTTCATCAATGCAAAAACCTTTCAAGATAAATGGCTTGAGAACCTGAAAAAAACTGATATCAAAAATAATGTGAATATCTTATACTCAGCTTTTTGGAACAAAAATAATAAACTCGCTGAAATCCCGCATTATTAATTCAAATGCTATAATTTTTACGTAAGGTTCAGTATTTTCAAATGACAAGTTCTTATATTTTCTTATTTCCAACGAAGCCATTTATAAAACTTCCAGAGGATTTTTTTGGATTTCTCCTTTGGTTTGTCTATCTCTTTTTGATAGGTTTATTGGCTTATAAATTTTATTCACCTTTTCCAACAAAGAAGAATGCAAAGTTAGGAATATTTTATTTATTATCAATTCTTGCACCAATTTTGGTTTTAATTGGTGGTATAGATTTTGGCATACCGGCATTTTCACAAACTGAGCAATCAAAAATAATGCTCATCATTTTTGCTGCCCTTCCATGGCAACTAGCTGCTGGATTCTTTGGTGTCATCCCGGCAACCATCGTTGGATTAATTTCTGGAATTTCCATTTCAATTTGGGGAACCCATAATATATTCGTCATTCCAGAAACACTTGGAATGGCATTAATTTTTTCTTTCTTTATCCGTCAAAATTACAGATCAAAATTTTTTGAAATTTCCAGGATACCGATCGTATCAGCATTATTGACTGCAGCGCTATTTTTCCCAGTCTTGATCTTTAATCAATCAATTTCCATTGATGGGACACTTGCAACAAGAATCGATTATGCATTTTCTCAAACTTTTTTGGCAAGCCTTTTCCGTTTATCTGAATTAGTGATTGGCGGCTTAATTTGTACAATTTTCTATTTTTTATACAAAAAAGCATGGTTTGTCCCAGCCAATTTATTTCCAACACCGATTGAAAGAAGAATTGAGAACAAATTTTTGTTGACTTCTCTTCCGGTGATCATTTTTGTTTTGATTTTTGTCGTTTTTGTGGATTGGCGGGTTGCTTACAATGCAGCGAGAGATTTGATTGAAACAAGATTACGAGGATCTTCCGAAGTTGCCGCAGCCAGTTTACCTTATTTTTTTGAAACCGGGCAAAGTTTGCTTGCAAACCTCGCAAATGAAGTGAATTTGGAAGAATCAGAGAACATTCAGCTGAAATTACAGAATTCGATTGATTCAATTAATTACTTTAATGAAATTTATGTTTTTAATGAAAAAGGTTATTTGATTTCTTCCTTTCCAAATAATGGGTTGGATCAGCATAAGCTATCAATCGAAGAAGAAACAGGGATTAATTTATCATTAACAGGTGTAAATTCACAAATTTATACTACTTTTCCAACGACTGGAAAGAATTCCGCACAGGTTACCTTCATCAACTCAATCATGAATGACCAAGGGAATTATCGCGGGGTAATTATTGGAAGATCAGATTTCGAATCTAACCCATACGTTCAACCGGTGTTGTCATCCATTAATATTTTTGAGGATGATGGTGGTGAAAGTATGATCCTGGACGAACAGAATAGAATTATTTATCACTCGAATTCTTCTATAAACATTGAGGGAACTTTATTCAATCAGAATTTTCCAGTTAGTGATCTTGTAGAAAATTTCTCGCATGATGGAGAATCTCATTATTATTACTCTACCCCATTACACAATCGATCCTGGACGGTAATCGTTGGTTATCCTAAACTTGAAGTGCAAGATTTGGCTCTATCAATTGCTGCACCATTGTTATGGGTTTTATTCTTTGTGTTTATTCTGGTTGTCGTTGTGCTACGTTTTAGTATTCATCCAATCACCAAAACCTTAAAGACAATAACGGATCAGGCAAAATTAATCTCACAAGGTGAGTTAGAAAATTCCATGCAAGTTGATAGTGTGGACGAACTCGGACAACTGGCGTATTCATTCGAACAAATGCGCCTGAAATTGAAAGATCGTCTCGATGAATTGAAACAATTATTGTTTGCCAGCCAGAGTATGTCCAAACATTTAGATATAAAAGATTCAATTCAACCGATTTTGGATATTTCTATGGCGGAGGATGTTGAATGTGCGCGAGCAGTTCTAATCAGTCAGGTTTCTTCTGACTTGCTCAATGAAAATTATTTATCTGTTGGAACTGGAAAAGCAAATGAAGCAACAACAGCCCTTGATAGACAAATTTTTGAAATGATGAGAAATCAGGACGTGCTCCCAATACAAAATTTATCAAGATTTAAACGATTTGTAGTTCCTGGTCAGGAAAAACCAGGTGCAATCATGGCAATTGCTTTGAGACAAGAAAACAAATATTTTGGCACATTATGGGTAGGCTATCAGTCTTCAAAAATATTTGAAGAGGAAGAGATCCAATTTTATAAGACGATAGCAAACCAGGCAACAATGGCGGCATCCAACGCACAATTATTTGCAACCACAGAATTAGGTCGCCAGAGGTTTGAAGCCGTACTAAATTCTACACCTGATCCAGTCATGGTCTTTGATCAGGATAACCGTTTGCTCTTAATAAATCCAGCAGCAAGGCAATTAGGTGGGATATTTAAAGACACAAAAATTGGGCTGGATATAAAAGATGTTATCGAACACCAGGAATTACTGAGTTTATTAAGCAAAGACACAGTTAATCGGGATACATCCGGAGAAATTTATTTGAGTAATCAAAGAGTATTTTTCACAACCGTATCATCAGTGATTCATAATGATCAATTGGTTGGAAAAGTGTGTCTATTAAGAGATATTACTCAATACAAAGAGGTGGATACTTTCAAATCGGACATTGTCTCAATGGTAAGTCATGATTTGAGATCACCATTAACTTTGATGCGTGGTTATGCTTCCATGTTACAGATGGTTGGTGAAATTAATGACCAGCAACGTTCTTATATAGCCAAAATTGTTTCTGGTGTTGATAGCATGTCGAAATTAGTGAATAATTTGCTGGATTTAGGAAGGATAGAAGCAGGAATCGGATTGAAAATTGATCAAATTAATCCAATCTCGATATCGGAACAGGTTGTATATGAATTACAACCTCATGCAACCCAAAAGAGTATTGAGTTGGAACTTGAAAACGATTTAGAACGCGAAGTTTTCATAGAAGCCGATACTGCGTTGTTGCAACAAGCACTCTATAATATTGTTGAGAATGCTCTGAAATACAATTCAATTGGTGGAAAAGTAAAAGTCAATATTAGTGCAAAAAATGGTTTTACGACATTTGAAATTTCGGATAATGGCATCGGAATTGCGCCGATAGACTTACCACATTTATTCGAAAAATTCTACCGAAGTGGACGACGGGAGGCCTATAATCAACGTGGAAGTGGTTTAGGGCTAGCAATCGTTAAGTCAATTATTGAAAAACATAGCGGAAAAGTTTGGGTTGAAAGTAAATTAGGGCGGGGAAGTAGTTTTTATTTACAATTACCAATGAAACAATTGTAGTCACTCATATTAAATGAAAAATTGGGTATAAAATAGCAAATTTCCCCTTTTCTTCTCGTGTATTTATGATATAATATTCGTTTGCATGTATATGGTTTATTGTTGTTGAATTTAAGGTAAGCGTAGGCAATGATGTCTATTGCTTATCTTTGTTGTTTTCAGGGTCATTCATAAGGAGGCTTTTTAGTGGAAACCAAGAGTCTTGTCGCGTTAAAGATTAGTCTTGCTTCTCCAGAGACTATACGAAGTTGGTCATACGGTGAAGTTCTTAAGCCGGAAACAATCAATTACCGTCGCTTACGTCCAGAAAAAGATGGTTTGTTTTGTGAGGCAATTTTCGGACCAACACGTGATTATCAATGTTATTGTGGAAAATACAAGAATCCCCGTTATAAAGGGATCGTATGTGATAAATGTGGTGTCGAAGTTACTCGTTCTGCAGTTAGAAGAGAACGAATGGGGCACATCGAACTTGCTGCACCAGTTGCTCACATTTGGTACACCAGGAGAATTCCTTCTTATTTGGGTTTGTTACTGGATATTTCTCGTAGAAATTTGGATAGGGTTTTATATTTTGCCCAATATATCGTCACCTATGTTGACGAAGATGCAAGACAGAAGGCTCTAAAACGACTGGAAGATGAAATCAGTTTTTCAGAACGTGAACAAGCTACTCAAATTAATGCCAGAATTCTCGAAGTAAAACAAGCTCGTGATCGCAAAATTGAAGAATTAAAGAAACAACAGAAAGAAATTCAGGACCGTCGGGAAGAACAAATAGCGAACCAATTATCACCTGTAATGCGTGACGGACAGACTCTCGAACGCGAATTACAAGATAAAATTGGTGTCGTTGCTCGACAGGATATCTATTTTGAAAAAATCAATAATATGGTAATTGTGAAAGCTGGTGAAACAATTTCCAATAACCATATCAGTGTGGTTCAAAAAGCCGTAAAAGAACATTTGGAAGAACTTGAAAATCAAACTCGTGATCAGATCATTCGTGAAGTTGAAGTTATTAAAATGGATATCGATCAGATTAAAGCTGAAGCTGATCTCGAGATGGAATCCCTTCGCAATAACCTGGAAGATCAATCCAGTGTATCTCAGAACCAGAATTCCCGATTACGCGATGAATTACAGGATCTAAAACCATTCACTTTCCTGAGTGAAACAAGATATCGAGAATTGAAACAACGTTGGGGTCAGGTCTTCCGTGCAGATATGGGGGCTGAGGCATATTTCGACATCTTAAAACGGTTAGATTTAGACAAATTATCCGAAGAATTATGGATAGAAGTTCGTACTTCCAAGAGTAAGCAAAAAAGGAAGAAAGCAACTACTCGTTTGAAAGTTGTGGAAGCCTTCAGAAGGTCAAAAAACCGAGCTGAATGGATGGTTATGACTGTTTTACCAGTGATACCTCCTGATTTGCGTCCGATGGTTCAATTAGACGGTGGTAGATTTGCTACCTCAGACTTAAATGATCTTTATCGCCGTGTTATTAATCGCAATAATCGTTTGAAAAGACTATTAGAGCTTGGTGCTCCCGATGTTATTGTACGAAATGAAAAACGTATGTTGCAGGAGGCAGTTGACTCCTTGATTGATAATTCTCAACGTGGAAAAGCATTATCACGCCGCGGTCGAAGAGAGTTGAAATCATTAAGTGATATGCTCAAAG
>CAYSFA010000098.1:0-11939 GCA_964430025.1 uncultured Anaerolineaceae bacterium
CGAACTGCCTGGCTGTAACTTACGCCTTTCTGCAGTTGACTGCAGAGATAGCCCAGGGTGCCGCTCATCACCCCCTCAATATGGGTGATCTGATCGCCACTTTCTACCAAACTCTGCAAGGTGTTTATAATCGGTAGGCCTGCCCCAACGGTAGCCTCATAGCGGATACCTGGCTGATGGTAAAGCAAGCGTGCTCGCCCCCAGGAAGTGCTTAATGCGTTCTTGTTGGCAAACACCAGCTTGCAGCCTTTGGCGATTGCGATGCTCCAATCCAGGTCACGTGCCGCACTGGTGTCCACGATAATCGTGTCCTGAGTGTAGAAATCCACTAGTTTTTCGAAATCAATAGAGTCAGGCAACTCGGATAAACGCCCTCCATTCACCTTATGTTGAATTGCCTTATCTCTCACCTCCTGTGTGAGGGGGTTGCTAACCAGGCATGCCGAGCTATCTGCCAGCCCGGTTATCTCCACGTTACATCTCAGGGTTTCCAGTTGACGGATCACTTCCCGCCCTACTTTTCCCAGACCAATCAGGATTAGTTTTGGTATTTTGTTCATTCTTCCTCTGTGTTCAGCGATTGTTATTCTAAAACAATTAGTATAACTCGAAAGGGTAAACTGGAGGATTTTCACCTCTATTTCACCAATACTGTGGAAGGAAAAAATTTCATAAAATTAGTTTTAAGGATTACAATCATACTTATTTAGAAATTTTAAGGAGATTTGATCTTATGGAATGGTTATCAGACCCCCAAACCTGGATTGCGTTGTTAACACTGATTGCCCTTGAACTGGTGTTAGGTGTGGACAACGTAATTTTTATCTCGATCCTTTCCGGAAAATTGCCTCAACACCAACAATCCAAAGCCAGAAAAACAGGCATCGGGCTGGCAGTCATCAGCCGTATTTTATTATTGCTGTCGCTTTCCTGGATTATTGGATTAACCGATCCCATCTTAACAATTGGGAAGTTTAATGTTTCCGGGCGTGATCTTATTCTTCTTCTAGGTGGTTTGTTCCTGATGGGCAAAGCCACCATGGAAATCCATTCCAAACTGGAAGGAGAGGAAGGCCATTCCTCTGCCAAGGTGAAAGCCACCTTTGGCAGTGTCATTCTGCAAATCCTTCTGCTGGATGTGGTTTTTTCATTAGACTCGGTCATTACCGCGGTCGGCATGGTCGATCATGTTGAGATCATGATTATGGCTGTGATTGTCGCCGCCATAGGGATGATCCTCTCCGCCGATCCACTCAGCAAATTTGTGGAAGAACACCCTACGGTGAAAATGCTGGCGCTTTCCTTCCTGCTGCTGATTGGTTTCACCCTGATTGTGGAGAGCCTGCACCAGCATATTCCCAAAGGCTACATCTACTTCGCGATGGGGTTCTCTGTTTTTGTGGAGATGCTCAACCTACGCCTGCGCAAATCCTCCCGCGAACCGATAAAGCTCCACCATTCCTATACGCCAGCAGAACAAGCTGAACCGACGGTAGAAGCTTCTGAGTAATTTTTACTTTTTTTGATTTCTTACAGATAGAAATTGAAAACCAGCCCATCAATAGATAAAGGCTGGTTTTTTTTGTTTTTGGAAAACGTAGGGTTATTTTCTTTTATTTAACATTACGGCATCTGGTTGATCAAAGAATTAATGACATCCATCCAAGGCACATTCGAATCCGGTTCTGATCAACAAGTCCATAAGTGGTTCAATGCGATCTTCCGCGCAAAGCCCAAAACAGCTTGATAAACCCTTGCACATAATCAGGTATAGACCCAAAGACCATCAGTATCGAAATATCCGGAAGGGTTCGAAACATCATAATGATCTGGTTTGTCCAGTTAAAACGCGTCCCGAAGAATCCTTTAACCTGCCAAAATACAATCACCATAATCGCAGTGGGAATGATGAAGCTAATTGCCACATCCCAGATGAGCTTTCCTGTAGACCAATTCTGAGAGCGTGTTTTCCATGTAGTAAGGTCGCGAAAGTTTTTGATACTCAATAGAATTAATCCCAAAACCAGGGCTCCTAATAAATACCCGATCACCCTAACCGATATCCCTGAGGAAGCATCCGGCGGGGTATTCCCCAACACGATCGCTCTGACGCCATTGATCATTTGTGAACCAGAAATAAAATGATCCATCATGTAACCCTGGTTGGTCAACAAAACGATGCCAAGTTTTTTGGAAGGGAACAACTCCATCTCGGTGCGAAAAGCTTCATTTGCTCCGCCATGGTAGTATCGATCTTGTCCAATAAACCAACCCAAGCCATAGCCTTGCACAGGTTGAAACAACATCCGGTAATAGCTTCCCGAAATCAATTGCTCCCCGTTGTATTCTCCATTGTTGAGTAAAGCAATCCCGAAATGGGCTAAGTCTTCTGCGGTTGAAATTAGATAGCCAGCCGCAAAATCATAGATGCGATGTGGTTGCCTGGTGGGAACTGTAAAACCGAAAAAACGTGAATAACCCTGGGAAAGACCCTTCTCCCTGGCTGCTTCCAGATTGGTGAAAGTGTTTTTCATTTCCAACGGAATAAGGATATTTTCCTGCAAATATGTTTCGTAAGATACCCCGCTGACTCTCTCAACCACCACGGACAAAAGTGAATAACCGTTGTTAAAATATTGAAAATCCCGACCTACCGGTGCGGTTAATTCTGCTTTCTGAAGGGCAACCAGAAGATCCTGGGTGGAGGCATCATCGGGTAATATCTCGGTGAAACCCGCGTCGGAGAGTCCGCTGATATGATGCAAGAGGTGATTGAGGGTAATTTTTTGGGAGTCTGCTTCGTCAGCAATCCGAAATTCCGGAATATACTTTACCACCGGGCCGTTGGGGGTGATTTTTCCAGCTTCAATGAGTTGGGCAATCGCCAACCCGGCAAAAGATTTGCTTTGGGAGCCAATATACATGGGCGTTTGTGCCGTCATGGGTTGGTTTTTGCCCGCCGCGCCATAACCTTTTAAATAGATGATTTCATCATCCTGGGTGATGGCCAGCGAAACCCCTTTCAATCCATGTTTTTGCATTTGGCTTTGAATGTAGGAATCGAGTTCGGGATAATCGATCATTTGCGGGGATTGTGGTGGAGCACCAATTGCATAATGGAAGTTAATTGATAAGATGATTGATAGTACCAGGAACATCGATAAAATTTGCAACTGAGGTTTTTTCATTGGATCCCTACTTGTTTATAAGAAAAAATTTAGCTGTTGATGATGGATTTTTAATCTCCAGTCCTTCTGCTTGCTTTCATCCTGGAGAAACTTAAGTGAGTATTGAACAATAAAAATTATATCAATTATCTAAATAAACTATTGATATATACCCCGACAATTTATTAAACAAAATATAGAAAAACACCTTTTTCTGAATGTTCTTGTGTAAAAAATTCAAAAATTGGCTTCGATTCCAAATCGAATTTAATTATCTTCCCTTTATAACGGACGTAATGTTGTCAGCTATTTGATCCCTATGTGCAAGAAGCTCTGCACAAAGTGACGCTGGAAGATCAGAAAAGTTATAAAGAGCGGGGCGATCACCATCAAGGTAGCTGCGGTGAGCAGTAGCCATTGCGCGCCAATCTCCCTCAGTTGGGTAAAGCGTACCAAGCCTGCTGTGAGGGGTCGGGCAGCATCACTATTGGTGATTACCAGTGGCTACAAGAATTCAATCCAGTGCCTGGTCACAGAGGAAGACCCAAAAGCAATCAAAGAAGGGAAGGACGGCGGTAGGTAAATGTGCCAAATCAGCTGTCACCAACTGCATCCATCCATGGTGCCTGCGTCTACCAGATCACGAGGGACATCTTTGAAAGTCTGCCGCATCAGGAAAATGCCGAGTAGCTAAGTTTAAATCATCAAAATTTATTCTCTCAACTGTCTCAGTCATTGGAAACTTGTCCCATGACTGATTTTATACTGGTCACCTGGTAATTGAAACCTGTCTTTCATTCATATATACTGTAGATAAGTCGAATTGGATTCCATCACCTCATACATCCCGATAATTTTGTTCGAAAAAAATCAAGAAGGAAATTATGAACACCATTATCAAGGTAAATAATTTGCGCAAGACCTATGGGTCGGTCGTTGCAGTTGATAATATTAGCTTTGAAATAGTGGAAGGGGAAATTTTTGGGATCGTTGGCCCAAATGGAGCAGGGAAAACAACAACCATCGAATGCCTGGAGGGTTTACGAAAACCAGACCAGGGAGAAATCAGTGTGTTGGGAGTTAACCCCATCAAAGATAGCCTATTGATCAAGCGCAAGACTGGCATGCAATTACAGGATTCAAATCTGCCCGATCACATGAAGGTTTGGGAAGCTCTTGATCTTTACAGCTCATTCTATGAAAATCCGGTTGATTGGAAGCAGTTGCTCATCCAATTGGGCTTAAAAGAGAAGGAAAACACCCCCTTTCCGAAATTATCCGGGGGGCAAAAACAAAGACTATTTGTTGCGCTGGCTTTGTTACCTGACCCAAAATTAATTTTTTTGGATGAATTAACCACAGGCTTGGACCCGCAAGCAAGACATGTGATTTGGGATCTCATTCGGGATGTTCGAACCAAAGGTAAAACGATTGTTTTATCAACCCATTATATGGAAGAGGCAGAAAAATTATGTGATCGAGTGGCTATCCTCGATCATGGAAGAATCGTTGCGCTAGATACCCCGACACAATTAATTCAGGAATTTAGTCTGGGAGAGCGGATTGCTTTCCAGATGGATGGTGTTATTCCTGAAGATTTTGAAAAGGATCTGCAAAAGATGGGTAACGTGGAAAAACAAGGAGATACCCTTTTCGTTTATGGAAATAACAAAGACATCCCTTTGGTTCTTGAAGTCGCCAATCTGTTGGTGAACCACAAGATTAAATTTCGTGAGTTGCGTTCTGAACAGGCAACATTGGAAGATGTTTTTTTGACGCTAACCGGAAGTCAAATTCGAGAGTGAGGAGACATGAAAAGCTTTTTCAAATTTACCATGATGGAAGCAAAATTGTTCCTTCGCGAACCGATTGGTGCATTCTTTACGCTGATCTTTCCATTAATGATGTTGTTCTTGTTTGGAAGTATTTACGGAAATGAACCTTCAGAACTTCTAAACGGCTACGGATCCGTTGATATCTCCATTCCAGCCTATACCGCAATGATTATAGCCACCACCGGTTTGTTGGGACTACCAATTACTATTTCATCCTATCGGGAGAAAGGAATTCTTCGCAGATTGCGAACAACACCCATCAATATTTTAGCGATTCTATTTGCCCAGGTGGTTGTTCTTTTTTTGATGACAGTAATTGGCATGGCGTTCCTGATCATTGCTGGAATTTTTGTTTACCAGATGCGTTTTGACGGAAATGTGCTAAATGTGTTGGTTGGTTTTGTCCTCAGCAGCTTAAGTTTCTTTGCAATTGGGTTTCTTCTGGCGGGATTGCTGCCTTCTGCCCGTACTACGCAAATCGTTGGCATGGTGATTCTATACCCGATGCTGTTTCTTTCTGGTGCTGGTTTTCCCAGAGAGTTATTACCGGATGCAATAATTAAAATTTCAAAATTCTTACCATTAACCTATGTGGTAAACGTATTGCGAGGTTTATGGGTTGGCAACTCCTGGGATCAACATGGGACTGATCTATTAATTCTGGTCGTTATATTAATTGTTGGGGTCATCATTTCATATTTTTCTTTCCGGTGGGAATAGATTTCAAATAATTATCACCTGGTATGAGAAGAAGCCGGAAGTTATTAATCCTACCTTGGATTTACTAAAGACTGACCTTTTGGCGGATGAATCTTGTCTTTGCATTTCATATCCTCAGCATGAATCTGATTCAAGCCATCAAGGGATTAATGTCGATTCGAACAAAGGTTAGTATTGAACAAATAATATCGATACTATGTAGTCTGAACATATGAGATATGGCTGGTGAAATTCAAGTCTCAAATATGGAAAACCTACCAAGTTAATGCTCATGGTTTGGGTCCCATTATTATGGATATCTGATTTTCCGTATATCCTTTTTTATACCCTGATTGGCCCCGTGCCTGCCTAGTTAATTTACGTCAAATTCGCTTTGATGCTGATTTATACGGGCATCTGTAAGGGCATAAAGCGCTTTAAACCAATCCTACCTTACGCCTTCTTCATGGTGGTGTTCATTGGTGGGGTGATGGGATTGGACTGGGTTAAGTACCTGATACCCCTTTTAATTGGGACAAATTGTGTGCGGTGTATAATGATTAAGGACTGGCCAAATGCAATTTCCAGCCTGGCGATTGTAAAGGGGTCTGGTTTGTCACATCTATGATTAGGATGAAATTATGAATAGCTCTCAAGACCTGGTAAAACTTGGAAAAACTGATATTAAAATCACAACTGTAGGGGTTGGTGCCTGGGCTTGGGGTGACCGAATGGTTTGGGGGTATGGCGGTAGTGGTTATGATGACAGCGATATCCGTGCGGCTTTTGATGTCAGCCTTGCCAATGGGGCAAATTGGTTTGATACGGCAGAAGTCTATGGTTTTGGTAAATCTGAAAGATTTTTAGGTGAATTTATACCCTCCGCAACGAATGAAGTGCTGATCGCAACTAAATTTTTTCCGTTTCCGTGGCGCTTGCGTAAAACCGCACTACTTCGTGCGCTCAAAAAAAGCCTTGAGCGTCTTCAATTAAATCGGGTCGATCTATATCAAATCCATACTCCCTTTGGACGTTGGGGTAAGCCGAAATACGTGTCTGCTCTTGCTGATGCTGTCGAGGCAGGCCTGACCCGCGCAGTTGGCGTATCAAATTTCAATACCGAACAAACCAAATTGGCACATGAAACACTGGAAGCGGCTGGAATACCTCTCGCGTCCAATCAGGTCGAGTACAGCTTATTTGATCGCAGAATCGAAAAAAATGGCTTACTGGATTATTGTATGGATAAAAATATCACGGTTATCGCTTTCAGTCCGCTGGCGAAAGGAATGTTGACGGGGAAATACGGTCCAGACAATCCTCCTCAAGGCCCTCGTAAGCGTATGTACCCCCCTGAAAAGTTACAAAAAGCGCAACCTTTAATCAACCTATTAAAGGAAATCGGTACTACATACAGCAAATCACCTGCACAAGTTGCCCTTAATTGGACGATCTGCAAGGGCACCATACCCATCCCGGGGGCGAAGAACGCCAAACAAGCCGCTGAAAATCTCGGCGCCATGGGTTGGCGGCTCACCTCCGAAGAAGTAACTGCTCTCGATAAAGCAAGCAATGAGCTTACAGAATGATTGTTCAATAAACTTCGAGAATATCACCACATGTGGCTTTCGATTAAACACAGCTCTGGCAGGACCAGAAGATGGTGAGCTTGTTTTCCTGCTGCCCTGAAAGGATCAAACGAAGGATGCTTGCTGGTAATTTTTGATGATGCTGCTGCAGCATCTGTGATCCTACCCTCCGAAATAACTTAACTCAATGAAAAATAACACACTTGTCAATACCTATTTCCACTTTTTCTTAAAAGAAAGCACCTTTAATTTTTCAAAATGTGAAATACTTAGTAAACAGAAAGCTATCAATATGAGAAAATTGATGTGTTGCTTGGAAAAATCTCTCATGTGAAATGAGGAATTATGAAAATTACATTTCTTGGAACATCCGGAGCCAATGCTTATCCAGAGGCTTTTTGTAATTGCCCTAACTGCGAACAAGCCCGCCAGGAAGGCGGTAGAAGTTTACGAAAAAGATCATCCCTTTTAGTAAACGATGATCTGTTGATTGATCTGGGGCCGGACATCATGACTGCCTGCCAAACACAAAAGCTCTCATTGGCTAATGTGAAGTACTGTCTTCAGACCCATCCCCACTCGGATCATCTGGATGTTTCTCACTTCCTCTCAAGAAGTCCTATGTTAGGGGTCAAAAACGCACCTTGTTTGAATTTTTATGCCTCACTTGAAACGTTGAAGTTCACCCACGAAGCTTTTATTCATGATGTATGGCCTGAGGGCATGCTTACTGCGGAACAGCAAAGCACCTTTAATTGCAAATTGTTCCCTCTGCATGCGTTCCGTCCTGAAAAAATTGGAGATTATACGGTAACTGCCTTTCATGCCAACCACGCACCAGGATTAGGGGCTTTTTTATATGCTATTGAGCAGGACAACCACGCTGTTTTTTATGGAAGTGATACTGGTGAATTTCCTGATGAAACCTGGGCAGCTTTACAAGAATTGAATATTGAGTTTGACGTTGTAATCCTCGAGCATACCAAAGGAATAAACGATTACTTTGATTTTCATCTCAACGCAGGGCAAATGATTGATCATTTTACGCGCATGCAACGCGAAGGAATTATGAAAGACAATGCGAGAGTGATCGCAACCCATATTGCCCACGACTGCAATCCTACCCATTTATCTTTAGTGGAATACGGTAAACAACACGGTTATGAGATTGCTTATGATGGTCTGATGGTAGATTTATCCGGATAACAAGCTCTCATTACACGCGTTTGTAACTGGTCTCGATGCCTTTCCATTCCTGCCCTTCGGGGGTAATACCGTAATGGGTAATGATCAGCTCGCCATTTTCCTGCGGTTGAATTTCCGTACGCCAACCCCAATCCGGGCTGCCTGGTCCAGTGAAAAAACTACCCTTAACGTTGAATACCCCTTCTTTCTCGCCGCCATGGGAGAACATAATTGTTGATCCATTGTGGAAACTATCCACCCAGGCCATCTCGTAGCGATTGCGTTGCGGATTGTATCCAAGTAAGGTGATCCCTTCAAATGAATCCCCATGCAAACTACCCTGGTAAGTATACAAAAGGAACCGACCTCCCAAAACCATCTTAAATTCACCCTGCCAGGGGGATTCGTCCGTCAATTTATCCGGTTCAAACCAGGTTTTTGTCATCCCCAGCCATTCACCTTCCAACTGAGCCAGATGCGGGTGGGATTGTTCTAAGTTTTTATTGTCTTCCATTTTTACCTCCAGAGTAGATAACGAATATAACATTTTGATCATTTAAATGCTAAATGACAATACAATTAGGTTGATCTATCATATCGTTTTTTATAAGATTTTCAACAAAAATTCAAAGGTGGCTTCTGTTTTTTATGGAATTATTAACCCAAATTTTTCACAAACCAAATCTGCAAATCAACTCAAAAACAATCACTCGGGAAGCGGTACGCCGATTATGCCTCTTATATAAGGCTCCGATAAGGCCAGTAGTTGCATCTCCATTGCAGGTTATGCAACCGATGTAATCACGGAGTATCTCACGAGACGTCCTCTTTGCGCTTATATTTACGAGCAACACCTCCAATCCGTTGATAATAAGCTTGTTCGCTAAATCACTACAATATGGGTAAAAAATTGGGGGAATCCATATTAGTGCCTCTTTGTATTGAACTGCATCGCTTGGTTTGAAATAAACTGCAAGAAAATCAGCATGAAATTGTTGAATTTGAATATAAAATTTGCAGGAATCGCTTCACAGCTTAAAGTTTAAGCATGGTTTATGCGGCGAATTTACGAAGTTGATAAGATAAATGTGCAGAAAAATAATCTATTGACAGCATAAATATATTTTGATATTATTTGAATGAAAGTTCAATCAAACGGAGGTTCCGATTTGGCAAGAAACAAAGAGCAAAACAATAAAATGAGGGAAAAGAAACGAGAACTGATTTTAAAAGAAGCAATGAATGAATTTGCCTTGAAAGGCCTGTTTGCGACAAAAATCAAAGATATTGCAGAAAACGTCGGTATGGCGCAGGGTTTGTTATATCATTACTATAAATCCAAGGAAGAAATCTATATTGAGATCATAAATAATGCCTTTGATAAATTAATTGAAGCGTCAGAGTCGCTTGAGGCAATGGATATCCCGGCACATGAGAAAATACGCAGGAGCATTATTGAAATACTCAAAACGATCGAAAACAGCGAAGAATTTAATCAGACTTGCCGATTTATTGCGCAAGCAATCAATTCAACGGCGATACCGTCAGAAGCACAGCGATTGATTCTGGAGAAAAGGGGCAGGCCGTATCAAATAATTGGCAAAATCATGCAAGAAGGCCAGAGTGAAGGAACAATTGTTGAAGGTGATTCGGAGCAATTAGCTTTGCTGTATTGGACCACGATAAACGGGCTGGCAATCTATCAGGCTACTAATGAAGGGAAAATATCTATGCCTGATGCCGATCTTCTGATAAATATTTTTTTAAGAAAAGGGGTGTAAATCATGAATAAAATATTTGCCAATGGAGTGCACCTAAATTATGAAATCCGCGGAAACGGTCCAAAGCTGCTTTTTATCAACGGCATCGGGGCTGATATAAAAGCTCCCATCGGGCTTTTCAATTCACCGATGGTGCAACATTTCTCAATATTATCTTATGATCCGAGAGGACTGGGCGAATCGGAAAGCCCTGAATCAGGCTGTTCAATGGGGGATCTGGCAGAAGACGCAGCCGCTTTGGCGAAAGCTGTCGGATGGGAAAAGTATCATGTGTTTGGAGCATCGATGGGAGGAATGGTTGCGCAGGAGCTGGCCATCAGACACCCCGAGGTCATAGATAAGCTTGTGCTCGCGGTTACTCATTCCGGTGGCGACAGTGCTCCGGTTTTTGTCGATAAGATGTTGGATTTATCTCCGACCGAATTACTTAAGCTTTCCGACACCCGGCAGGATGAGAAGTGGGTAGAGGCGCATCCTGAAATCATCGAAAAAATGGTTGCCCATACAAATATTACAAAATCCGCCATGGAAACGAACCCTTCCTTTCGAAGAGGCTATATGAATCAGGTGACTGCAGTAATTAGGCACAACACTTCGGAACGGCTGAAGGAGATAAAGGCTGATACTTTGATGTTCAATGGCAGATATGATGGAAGCAATCCTGTTTCCAATGCGGAAAAGATGGCAGACAGTATCCCGAAGGCCAGGTTTGAGGTTATAGAACACGGACATGGTTCCTGGTTTTTTGATCCGATGGTCTGGAACATGATTATTGAATTCTTAAAATAGAAATACATAAAAGTGATGCACTATCAATTAAGAACTAGGAATGATGCTTATCCAAAGGGTATTGAATTGCAAATGAATAATTGAAAGAAGGAATGATAATGGGGATATTGGAGAAAGTAAGAGTTGCTCTTTCACAACAACTCTTCATCGACGGCACTCAGCATCCAAGAGGGTACCAGTGAAATGCGATATTTCCTTTTTGTACACTCAAACCATACAGAGGCAATTGCGAAGTTGGAACGCCCCAAAGACTAATGGATAAAGGCTTTTGAGCGTTTGGATATGGAATATGAGGAAGCAAGTAGGTTTATGCATGATCTGGAATAAGGAAGCGAAAATGATGGATAAGAATAAGATTTTTAACAAGTTTGGGGGATATTATATAGCTGATGATAAGACCTTCTTAATGGGAATTGATATCCGTTTTAGCGACCATTTGGCTTTTAGGATGAAAAATCGTGTTGTTTTAGAAACATGTACTGGTGGTGGATTCAGCACAATAGCACTGGCAAAATATGCAAGCCATGTTTACGCCGTAGAAATTGACAGTCTACGTATAAACAATGCTAAAAGAAATGCAGAAATTGCCGGAGTGGAGAATAAAATTACATTTATTAATAACGACATACTATCTAAAGAAGTTGACAAATTAATACCTGAGATAGATGCTGCATTTCTTGATCCGGACTGGGCTGTATCGGGAGCAGACCATGAGTATCGCTTTAGAAATTCAAATACTCGTCCTCCTTCAGATCTATTATTGAATATGGTTTTTCTGAAAACAAGAAATGTTACATTAGTTCAACCACCATTTATTAATCCGGGAGAATTTAAACATCTGCCTCCTCATGAATGTGAAAAATTATATTTGGATGGACAACATGAATTGTTTTG
>CAYSFA010000099.1:0-11496 GCA_964430025.1 uncultured Anaerolineaceae bacterium
GTAGAGCAGTGGCCTTTTAAGCCATTGGTTCAGGGTTCGAGCCCCTGCGCGCTCACAAAATTTCCTGAGAGATCAGGAAATTTTTTTATCCCCATATCCAGTACAAGTTATTGTAGAAATTACTTCCTATGTCTGTGAATTCTTTAGTAGACCAGTGGCTAAAAAGGTTACTGCTCTACTTGAACGAATTTAATTGAGGAGAAATTGATGAATTATTATTGAACATAAATATATTTTTTTAATTTTTTCCACTATAATTAATTAGTGGATGGTAGGGGAGAGATGTTCGAAAATCCTTTATGTATTTAACGAGGTAAATATGACATCAAATCAAGTATTAAAGCGTTCTGAAGTCCCTATTGAGCAAACCTGGAATCTGGAGAAGATCTTTCCTTCGGTTCAGGCATGGGAAAAAGCATTGCATGAGGTCGAAGCGGAGATTAATGAGCTCAAACAATTTGAGAATACTCTTTCCCAAAGTGCTGACCAATTATTCAAGTGCCTTAAACAAGCAGAGATAGTTAGCCGAAAAGTTGAGAAGATTTCCCTATATGCCAACCTGGGAAGTTCTGTTGATAATTCCGATCAGGAAGCCCTGGCGCGTGCAGTCCAAGCACGTGGACGATATGCCAAATTGCACGCCGTGATTGCTTTCATTGAACCGGAATTAATCGCCATCGGTTTTCCCACCCTCCAAAAGTGGTGTGATGATAATGAAGATCTCGCCCTGTACCGAACTTATTTTAAGCAATTGGAACGAAAACAAAGCAAGGTTCGTTCCTTTGAAGTTGAGAATGTGATGGCATTAACATCCGAGCCGCTGGGTGGGTTTTCTTCAACTTACAATACTCTGACGAATGTTGATATTCGTTTTGATCCAGCCAAAGACTCGAATGGCAATTCTTTCCCGGTGGAACAAGGAAATTTCAACGCCTTGATAAATCATGAGGATCGTGAACTACGCAAGACCGCCTGGGAGAATTATAGCGATGGGTATTTAAAATTCAAAAACACTTTGGCTGGTCTTCAGATTGGTGGGTTGCAGCGCGACATCTTATATGCCAATGTGCGCGGATTCAAAAACAGTCTGGAAGCTTCTTTATTCCCCAGTAATATTCCAGAGGAAGTTTTCCATAATTTGATCAGTGTTTTTCGCAAGAACCTACCTACCTGGCATAAATATTGGCGGATTCGCAAGCAGTGGTTGGGATTGGATGAATTCACTGTGTATGACATCAAAGCTCCTTTAACCTCCAATAAGCCAGTTGTCCCATATCAGCAAGCGGTTGAATGGATTACCGAAGGGATGAAGCCCTTGGGTGAAAAGTACGTCGGAATTCTAAACAAAGGGGCTACCACTGAGCGCTGGGTGGACTGGGCAGTCAATCAGGGAAAACGCCAGGGGGCTTTTTCCAGTGGGGTTTATGATACCAGCCCTTATATCATGATGAGTTACAACGATGATGTATTCAGCCTGAGCACGCTGGCGCATGAATTGGGTCACTCGCTGCATTCGTATCACACCCGTAAAACCCAACCATACATTTATGGTCGTTATGGTTTGTTTGTGGCTGAAGTGGCATCAAATTTCAATCAGGCGATGGTACGAGATTATTTACTGAGAACTCAAACAGATCCTTTATTCCAACTGGCATTAATCGAAGAAGCCATGTCTAATTTCCACCGCTATTTCTTCATCATGCCGACCCTGGCACAATGGGAATTAGAAATGCATCAACGTTTGGAACAGGGGAAGTCGATGAACGCGAAGGTCATGACGGATCGTTGCGCGGAATTATTCAAAGAAGGGTATGGAGATGAGGTTGTTTTCGACCATGACCGCATAGGCATTACCTGGTCACAATTCAGCCATATGTATATGAATTATTATGTGTACCAATATGCCACCGGAATATCTGGCGCACATGCATTGGCTCATGGAGTGTTATCTAGAGAGGATAATGCTGTAGAACGATACCTGACTTTCTTGAGTGCTGGAAATTCTGTGTATCCATTGGAGGCTTTATCTGCTGCAGGTGTGGACCTTACCAAATCGGAACCAGTTGAAAAGGCGTTTGATTATCTCGCGAGTATTGTAGATCGAATGGAAGGCCTGTTAGCTGAAAAGTAGTCTGTTTTGAAATGAATAAGCCCAATTGATTTTTGTTTCAGTTGGGTTTTTTTTAGTAAGGGTTAGGAAGAACAATATTAAAGATGTGAGGGAAGAATTATTTTTCTTAGAGATAATTTGCTGGAAATTCCTGATTGAGATGGTTTAATTTTCCTGAACCATTCTTGACAATCAAAGTTGAAATGGATGCAGGTGCAATTTGAATTTGGTTTGATTTATTTAGCTGTAAACCAATGAAATAACTAATGGTATGCCGAATAATACTGCCATGCGAAAAAATAGCAATGACATCATCCTCTACGTATTCATTGGATAGTTTTATGATTTCTTTAGATACACGATTTCGAACCATCGTGCTATCCTCTCCGCCAGGGATTGCAACGGAACCTGGGTTTTCACGAAATAATTTCCAGTTGGGATCTTGAACAAGCTCCTCAAAGGATAACCCCTGCCAATCACCAAAATTGACCTGGTTTAGTTCCGTATTAACTTTCCATTCCAAATTTACTAATTTCGCTAAAGGTTGTGCCGTTTGTTGTGTACGTATCAATGGGCTGGTATATATCGCTCGAATTGGCAAATGCTTCAAAACCATTGCAATTGTTTCAGCTTGCTGAATACCTTCCTCATTCAATGGGCTATCAATTCTTCCTGCTAATGCTTCATCAACATAATCAGTTTCCCCATGGCGAATAAGAAGAAATTTTGTCATTGTGCTCTTTTCCCCCTCTTTTTTGTTTTTCCTTCTACCTTTTCCTTTTTCTCAAACTGGGATAAAAATTTATTTCTATCCACCATATTGATAAAAGGTAAAGAAACATGTTCTTTGGTTAGGATCAATGTGGAAATGGATGCTGTTGAAATATTGATTTTTTGAAATGAATCCAAAGGGATATCCAGAAAGTGAGATACTACAAGTCGAATGGAATCGGAATGGCTGAAACAGGCGATCAGTTCTTCTGGTTGGTGTTCTTCAGCAAGTTTTTGAATACAACTTACCAATCTATGTTGAGCTTCCGGAAAACTTTCTCCATTTGGAAACCGCATCTGCGAAGGTTGCGATTGAACCGTTCTCCATAACTTCATCCTTCGTAATTGTTTTATCGATTTTCCCTGCCAATCCCCGAAGTTGATCTCACGTAAATCCTCGCGGATATCAATTTCCAGCTTCTTAATTTCAGCCAGGGGTTGGGCTGTTTCCCTGGCACGTTCCAATGGACTGCTGTAAATTGCTTTTATCGGCAGTGGGGCAAGTAAATTCGCTACCTCATTGGCCTGATTAATCCCAGTCTGATTGAGGTGAACTCCAGGCAGGTGGCCTGCCAATTTCTTTCCCACCCAATCGTTTTCCCCATGCCGGATTAATAAAATGATTGCCATGATTAATCCTTCTTATATTGCTGGTTGCTGGTATTGACTTTTTTCTTTAACCCTTCGGCCTGTTTTTCACGTAATTGGGAAATATATTCCTTGATTTTTCCCTCATACCCCTGATCCGAAGGCTGGTAAAAATGAGTACTAGCCAGGTGATCCGGTAAATATTGTTGTGCTACAAAATGACCCTCAAATGAATGGGGATACAAGTACCCTTTGCCATGACCGAACCCTTTGGCATCACGGTTGCTGTCCATCAAATGGATCGGGACCTGTCCCATGCCTTCTTCTTCCATTCGTTTGCGAATATCGAAATAAGCCATAACGGAATTTGATTTTGGCGCGGTCGATAAATAGAGAACCGCTTCTGTAATAGGGAAGATCCCTTCAGGCATGCCAATATATTCAAAAGCAGTAGCCGCGGATGTAGCGACAACCAGCGCTTGAGGGTCAGCCAACCCAATATCTTCGCCAGCCAGGATGATTAATCTCCTCAGGATGAAACGCGGGTCTTCGCCAGCTGCAAGCATTTTTGCCAACCAATATAAGGCTGCATCCGGGTCGCTTCCACGAACGGATTTGATAAAGGCGGATATGGTGTCGTAATGGACATCCCCTTGTTTATCATACAAAACAGCTCTCTTCTGGATCGATTCCTGAGCAACTTCAAGCGAGATGTGAGTGATGCCAGATTTATCAGGATTTGTGGTTTCAATAGCTAACTCAAGAGCGTTCAATAAATTACGTGCATCCCCTCCACAGGTGTTGATTAAATGGATGCGGGCTGCTTCCTCTAATTGGATTTGTCGATTACCATACCCATACTCAGGGTTGAACAAGGCTCTTTCCAAGATCTTATTAAGATGTTCTTCCTGTAAGGGATTGAGTTGAAACACTCTCGAGCGTGAAACCAAAGCCGGGATCACATCAAAATAAGGGTTTTCCGTGGTTGCACTGATCAAAGTCAACATTCCGGATTCGACATGCGGTAATAATGCATCCTGTTGTGCTTTGTTCCAACGATGCACCTCATCAATAAAGAGGATGGTTCGTTGTTGGTATAGTTTTCTACGTTCTTCGGCTTCATGGATGACACGTCGCAACTCTGCCACGCCAGCCAAAACTGCTGAGATTGTTTCAAAATGTGCTTTTGTATGCAGTGCGATCAACTGTGCAAGGGTAGTTTTTCCTGTCCCTGGAGGTCCTGTAAAAATGATGGATGAAAACAAACGGTCTGCCTGAATCGCCCGGCGGAGCAATTTGCCTTCGCCGATGATGTGTTCCTGCCCAATAAAATCGTCAAAGGTACGTGGTCGCATTCGAGCAGCCAGAGGTGCCTCTTGATGCATTCGTTCATCCATCGCATGTTGAAATAAATCGTTCAAAGTGAAATCCTTTTAAGTAGAACTATATCACCCATGAGTTCATTTTACATGAATTTGCTAATTTGTTCTATTAATTAATTCATCCAAACCAATTGCCAATAATTGCAATTTCAGATCTTACTCTTTATTCCAGGGTTTGAATGCTAACAATTCTTCTGGTTCAAACCATTCACCTGTGAATTGAATGGCACGATCATCAATGCTTAAGAATGCTTTCGGTTTGTCTTTGGAAAACTCAACTTCAGGGAATCCATGCTTATGCATCCAATTACGCATTGCTTCTATCCCTTTTTCAGAATTTGATCGCGAACTAAAAACAACGATTCGAAAATGATCCTTTGCTTTTTCGATAAACTCTTTTGCACCAGGTACGGGGTCATCATCGATAACAGCAACCCCTTTCCATCCATTGCGATACCAGTGAATTACCCCATCAAAATCCATGGAGAGAATGGGTTTGAATGCTCTTTTTTTCTTGATGGTAGTCATGATCCTGCCTTTATTTCGTTTATTTCAACTTCTGAAACAAATGACATCAGTTGAATTGAAATTCGTTTTGATTGTAGTTCATAATCCGGGGTGACATATTCAAAAGGAGTAAAAATGTGATCCTCTTTATGCCCATTAACTTTTGTGTCGTGTACAAACCCTTTTGAGATCAACTTTAAGCCAGCATGTTCAGGTAAAGTAAATTTGAGGTCATTTACAAAACTATTCATACGAATTACCGTTTCGCCATCATTCAGATTTGCTTTCGACAAATCCCATTCAATATCGGAAACAAATAATAAATATTCTGCTGATTCTAAATCCCATTCAGTCCTTTCCTTTGAATCATATATGAAGCGAAGGATAAAATCTCCTTCACCAGATAAACCTTTAGGTTTGAAGAGAATAAATAACCCAATCGCGATTAAAAATAATGGGAGAATCAAAGACCATAAGTTAATATCGAACACCAGATCCACAATTGAAAATAAACCAATTATGATCAAAACGAAACCTAATATCAATGCTGAACGGTTCTTCATCACTCAACTCCTTCTTAATCTTTTACTACCCTACTATACGTTAATTTATACCAAAAGTGTCAAGGATTTATGAACTGGTATTGCTTACTTTGATTTGATTTCCTGAAAAATTTAATTGCGCGAGAATAATGGCTCCAATGACTAGCATTCCACCAATCAATTGTTCATTATTGAACCGTTCACTCAGGAAGATGATTCCAAAAACAGCAGCAAAAACCGCTTCCATACTGAGGATAAGCGCTGCATCTGTTGCGGGAGCAAATTTCTGTGCAACACCTTGCAAGGTAAACCCGATTGCCACTGAGGCTATTCCATTGTATAAAATTGTCCACCATAATGAGGATATTTGAGAAAAGGCTTGAGGATCTGAAATAATCCCAGTCCCGAAATTCAAGAATGCACAAACCAAAAACTGGCCAATCGCAAAATGCAAAGGATGCATTCCTTGCACAGCCTTACCAACAACTATTACATGTAAAGCCCATAAAATCGCTCCTATGAGCTCTAATTTATCACCTGGGGCTAGTTTTAACTCTCCCCCAGTACTTAGTAATAACATTCCGAAAACTGCAATGATTGCAGCAATCCAAACATTCCACTTCTGTTTTTGCTTCCAAATGATCCACAAAAAGAAAGGTACAAATATGACATAGAGTCCGGTAATGAACCCGGCATTTCCAGCAGTAGTTGTGATCATGCCAGCTTGTTGGAATGCGCCAGCAGAAAACAATAAACTGCCAGCTGCCAGGACACCAAATAAATTGGATTTGGATATTTTTAGCTGAAATTTTATTAGCGGAAATAAAAGGATCGCTCCAAGCAGGAACCTTCCCCCGTTAAATATGAAAATATTCATATTTGGGGCGGCAATCCTTTGGGCGATGAAACCACTTCCCCAAACTGCTGCGGTTAATAGAAGTAGTAAATCAGCTTGAATTCGATTTAATGGGCGTGATGTTTGCATGTTGACCTTTAATTGAAATTTTTTTCGGAGACTAATTATCCTAAATAGCTTGAACCACTAATCGGATTTATTCGATTTGATTATGTGAGGATAATCCTGTTCTCGATTTTGAAATGATAGAATTCGCGGATCAATAATTCTTCCATTCTGAATTTGTATCGCTCGACTAATGGTCTCTTCCTTTTCCCAAGATGAAGGGCCACGTGACATAGTGGATAGATAAGGGATTAAACTGATGGAGATTTCCCAGGATGCAATATTCCAAAGATAGGATGAGGTGTGGTCGACAGCATAGTACCAGGCTTCGCCGACTTTTAAGATTGGATTTTCGAAAGAAGTTGGTTTAGAGAAAGGGAATCCCAATCCTTCATCCCTGGCTATGTCAATAATGATGGATGATCTTTTCAACCTATCAATTTCATCAGTAGACATAAACATGATTGGGTTATCCAAATTCTGACGAATACCATTCAAAATAATATCTGATTGAGAAATTTCCTCAATAAATGGAGTTCTTGTTCGATCAGAATGGATCGCCATCAAGCGGCCATCTTCGCTCATTTCTAATTGATGATAAACAGCATCGTACGATTGAGGAGCAATAAATGTCTTGGAAGGGCGATTGTAAATATGAATATCTTTGAATCCCAACCCTTTAAAGGCCTGCAATGCCCCCCGTGCAACCGATCCTGAACCTATTATCATCACTCTGCGGGGAGTGCCGTAGTGTCCATCAATCCCTCTGAGTTGCAAGGCATGAAATGCTCCAGCATATCCAGCAATTTCGTTATTTTTATGAAAAATATGATATTGAAACTCGTTTTTTCTATTCCACTTATGCATTCCTTCCCATGCAATCATGGTCAGGTTTTTGTTGATAGCTGCATTTGTGATCCAGAAATCTTCTATACAATGCAACCAACCCCAAAGTGTTTTTCCTGGGTGTATGAATGGTATATCCTTCGGATCAGGCTTGATTAACACAATGACATCACACACTTCAAAAATTTCATTTCTTGGCAACAAACCGGCAGTTCGATCGTTAATCCAGTTATCATGAATTTGAAACCGTTCTCCATAACCAATTTCAAAAAACATCTTTTTTCGAATATTATGATCGATCCAATCCAATTGTTCAGGATGGATCGGTACACGCAATTCATTTTCTTTGAATGATGAACCAACCACACCCAGTGTAAAAGAAGTCATTATTCTCTCCCAATTTACTTTGTTGATTTCAAAATCTCATAAAATGATAAAATAAATCTTCTTCATCCTAATATGATACATGATTGAAGAATTCTTGGAAAGATAATTTTGAATTTTTTCAAGTGATGGGAAATGATAAATGGAAGCCAAACCTTTTTGGAAAGAAAAAAAATTAGAAGAATTTACCCGTGATGAATGGGAATCCGTTTGTGATGGTTGTGGTAAGTGTTGTTTATTCAGATTGGTAGGGGTTGAGGGGGAGTACTACACAACCAATGTGATTTGCAAGTTATTCGATGAAAAAACATGTCAATGTACTGATTATCAGAATCGTCAGGTTTTGGTACCTACCTGTTTGGTATTGAATGCCAAGCTGGCAAGAACATTGGATTGGATGCCGGTTACCTGTGCGTATCGTCTCCTGGCAGAAGGGAAAGATTTGCCCTGGTGGCATCATTTGGTGTCAGGGAGTAAGGATACAATCCATCAGATTGGCGTGTCCGTCAGGGGAAAAGTTGAGTTTGAGGGGGAAGTTGATCTGGATGATTTAGAAGACCATGTGGTGGATTGGTTTGATCAGCCCTGGATGATTGAATAAATTTATTTGCCTGATTGCAGAATTTGAATTAGCTCATCAAACTTACTGATCTGGAAATCAGGTTTGATCTCGAATTGATGTAATTTATCTTTATGAATCGAACGGCGTGTGATCCATACGGCTTGAAAACCAGCCATTTTGGCGCCATGAATGTCCATATCCAGTCGATCCCCAACCATCATACAATCGGCTGGTTCAACATCGAATAATTTTGCTGCGTGGTCAAAAATTTTACCAAGAGGTTTACGCCAACCGAACTGAGCGGAAATAATGATCTCTTCAAAATATTTTTCTAAATGGAATTGGTTAAGGAGGAAATGAACATCATTTGAATCTGATGCATTGGAAATTAGTCCTATACTGAAATTGTTCTGCTTTAACCAATCAATGATAAGGAGAGCATCTTCTTCCAAATGCCAATCTTTTTGAGAAACAGAATACATGATCTGCATGGATTTCTTTAAGATGGCATCTGAAGGAGGAGAAAACCCTCTTGATGACAGGTAATCGTCCAAAGTTTGCGCACTGGTATATTCAATAAATGATTTATTTCGATCCAGATAATATTCCCGCATTCTCCTTGCAAATTCCTGTGGAAAAACTTCAGGGTCCAAAGGATATCCTTCTTTGATCAGAAAATCCATTAATTTCTTAGATGATTTTGGCAAAACATCTGCCCAATTTCCATCAAAGTAAATTAATGTATCACCGAAATCGAAGAAGATCACTTTTGGCTTTGAAGTTAAGTCTGTCATCATTTCGATAATTAATAACCCAATTCAGGATTGAAAGTATTGAATAATGTTTTTTTGGTTATATATCTTTTCAAATTTTCTGTAATCAGGTTGACAGCTCTTTCATTATATTGAACGCTAACTCCGGCAATATGTGGAGAAATGATTAAATTTGGTGTATCCCAAAGTGGATTGTCTTTCGTTAGTGGTTCTTCTTCAAAAACGTCCATAGCAGCGCCAGCGATTTTTTTCTCTTGAAGTGCAGCCTTAAGGGCGGAATTTTTTATAATCCCACCACGACTGACATCAATTATGTAGGCAGTTGGTTTTACAACAGCCAGCTCTTCTTCCGCAATGAGGTAATGGGTTTCTTTTGTTCTAGGCACTGTTACTACAATGTAATCACATTCTTTCATCATTGATTTAATTGCCTGGTAAGGATAAAGGCGGGTAAATAAATTCCCCATCGGATCACCCAATCCTTCAAGCATATATCCATTATCTTCAGTTTCCATTACATTTTTCTTGCAAGCCAGGATTTTCACGTTGAAAGGAACTAATAGGCGAGCAATTTCACGGTTGATGCTCCCATACCCAACCAGCCCAACGGTGCTGTTTCGTAATTCTTTCGGTGCAAATCGTGAAAATCGATCAGGCGGCCATTCATGATTCATTTGAAATTTGAGCATGGAAGGAAGTTTATGGGATAAAGCCAACATCATTGTGACCACATATTCAGCAACCTGTGGAGCTGCTGCACCACTTAACGTGGTAACCAATAGGTTGTCCATTTTGAGAACATCCTGTTTTAGAGCGAAATCGATACCAGCATAATTGAATTGGATCCACTTTAGTTGCTTTGCTAACTCCGCTGGAGGTAGTATTTTCTCCGTGATTAGAATTTCCGCCTTATTCCAAATCTCTTCAGAGATGTCTTCATAACTTTTCACCGGATGGTGAATAATTTCCAAACGAGGGGAGACTTCTTTGATTCGATTGATCAGTTCCTCAGAAAGTGGAAAAGTGATCAACAAAGGGATTTTGTTTTCAGTTTCTTTACTCATGAGATGTAAATTCCTGTCGGATCTAAATCATTGCGCAAAATTTGTAACTCTTCTTCACTGGGTGGGAGAGTCTCTCTCAGGTTTTCTGAAATTTTTAAATCCCAGCCGGTGTTTTCTTTTATTTTATCAATAGAAGCCCCGGGATGGATGGCAGCTAAGATCATTTCACCATTTTCATCCGGTTCCAAAATGCCCAAATGTGTAACCACTCCTTGTGGCCCTTTCCCTCGCGCTCCACTGACTTCGCGTTCCTTGCGATGGGTGAGAAAACCAGCCGAGGTGATGAAATCGACTTTTTCGGGGAAGCGTCTCTTTTGATGGGGGGTGATGATGTAGCAGCGATTTGCCCAACCTGCAATTTCCATCGATCCCCCTGATCCTGGAAGCCTTGTTTTTGGGTTTTGGTAATCTCCAATCACAGTGGCATTGATATTTCCAAATTTATCAATCTGGGCACCACCCAAAAAGCCAACATCAACATTTCCTCGTTGAAGATAGAATCCAAAAATGTCGTACATGCTGCAAACTGCAGTTGCACCACTGACCAGGCATGGATCACCAATCGATAAAGGTAAGCGTGAGGGTCGCGCACCAATCACACCTGCTTCATAAATCATTACCAAATTAGGAGCATGAGTTCGTCTTGCTAAATTACAAGCCAGATTAGGAAGACCAACTCCGACGAAAACCACATCACCATCCCGTAATAAACGAGCTGCATTGACAGTCATTAATTCGGCATTGTTGTAATTCATATTAATAATCTCCATAATCAATTGGTGAACTCATTCTAGGGTGAACTTTCAGACGGTTATGCGTCTCTTCCCCTAATTTTTCCCAATAAACATCTCGATCTTTTATGTTGTAAACCCATTCTTGCAACCATTCTTCAATTTTTTCTGGGGATTGACTAATATCATCCCAGGATAGATAAAACTGATTATCCCGATCATAATAACCCTGGGTATAGGATGGGTGAGCAGCGAATGGGACATGACAAACCGCA
>CAYSFA010000099.1:11506-11822 GCA_964430025.1 uncultured Anaerolineaceae bacterium
CCTCCGCTGTGATGATTACATGTTTTGAAGCGAATGCAGCTTCCTTTTGTTCGCCAACGATTCCCCAGATTTGAGAATTTCCATTTTTATCGCATCGCTGCACATGAACAATTGCCACATCAGGATTCAAGGCTGGTACGACGATCACTTCACGACCAGTGTATGGATCGGTAATTCTTTTAATATTTGGGTTCGACAACTCAAGGCTAGGAGCACCAGTTTGGTTCATGGGCATAAATGGCAGGCCGGTTGCTCCAGCTTGTAAGCGGGAGATCATGCCAAAATGAGAATATTCTTCCCATTCCATTTGACCTTT
>CAYSFA010000100.1:0-11740 GCA_964430025.1 uncultured Anaerolineaceae bacterium
TGACCTTTCGGAGTCAAATTTAATAGATGCAAATTTGGGTGGGGTAGACCTGACTAATGCAAATTTGACTGGTGCGGATTTGACTGGTTCAAATGTGCCTGATCATAAAATATTGAGAGCAAGGTCATTATCCGGAGCAATCATGCCGGACGGGACAATTCATAACTAGGGTCCTGAAAAATCCATAAAATAGAGCAAAATACACAAAAAACCGGATGATTGTCAAATGTAACTTAACAGTCTTTTCTTTATAATTGATTTGTTACATGAAAAATAATTAATAAAAAGGATAACAAAATGAAAAAACACAATTTTAATGCTGGTCCCTCCATCTTACCGCAAGTTGCAATTGATCAAACTGCTGAAGCCGTGAAAAATTTTGCTGGAACAGGTTTGTCAATTTTAGAAGTTTCACATCGCAGTAAAGAAGTAGATGCTGTTAATGAAGAGGCAAACGCCCTCTTCCGTGAATTACTGGATATTCCTGAGGGTTATAAAGTTCTTTTCCTGGGTGGTGGAGCAAGCACACAATTCTTCACTGTTCCTTATAACTTGCTTGAGAAAAAAGCAGCATATCTTGTAACCGGTAGCTGGGCAAAGAAAGCCGCCAAAGAAGCAAAATTATTCGGTGAGGTTACTGAGGTTGCTTCCGCAGAAGATAAGAATTTTACATATATCCCTCGTGGTTACGCAGTTCCAACAGATGTGGATTATTTCCATATCACCACCAACAACACCATTTATGGAACCGAAATAAAAGAAGATCTCGATTCTCCGGTGCCCTTGGTTGCAGACATGTCCTCCGATATTTTCAGTCGCCCAATGGATGTTTCAAAATATGGTTTGATTTACGGTGGTGCACAGAAGAATTTAGCCCCAGCAGGTTTAACCTTCGTGATCGTCAAAGAAGATTTATTAGGCAAAGTCTCCCGACCATTGCCCACAATGGTTGATTACCGAACCCACATCAAGAGTAGCTCCATGTTCAATACACCACCAGTATTTGCAATTTACACTGCTTTACAGACACTAAAATGGCTCAAAGGATTAGGTGGTTTGGAAGTTATTGAGAAGATGAATAAAGAAAAAGCTGCTTTACTTTATGAAGAAATCGATCGCAATAAGTTATTTATCACTACAGTCCCCGAAGATCGAGACCGTTCCTTGATGAATGTTTGCTTCATTATGAATGAAGAATACAAAGAACTTGAAAAGGATTTCCAGACATTCTCAGCAGAACGAGGAATGGTTGGTGTCAAAGGTCATCGTGATGTGGGTGGTTTCCGTGCTTCCTTATATAATGCCATGCCAGTAGAGAGCGTTAAAGCTCTCATCAGCTGTATGCAAGAGTTTGAGAAATTACACTAGAAGTGAGGAATGATGAAAAAAGTATTATTAGCTACCGAAAAACCTTTTGCAGCTGAAGCTGTTGCACAGATCAAACAAATTTCCGATGCTGCCGGTTATGAATTGATTTCATTAGAAAAATACACTGACAAAGCTGATTTATTAAAGGCAGTTGCTAATGCCGACGCCATGATCATTCGTAGTGACATTGTGGATGCTGATGTTTTGGATGCTGCCAAACAATTAAAAATAGTCGTACGTGCTGGTGCAGGTTACGACAATATTGATTTAGCTGCAGCCACCTCTCATAATGTGGTTGCCATGAATACCCCCGGTCAAAATTCTAATGCGGTTGCTGAACTTGCCGTTGGTATGATGGTCTTCCAGGCCAGAAAACAATTCAGTGGCAAATCCGGGTCTGAATTAAAAGATAAGACTTTAGGCATTCACGCGTACGGAAACGTAGGCAAATGTGTAGCCACCATCGCCAAAGGCTTTGGAATGGAGATTTATGCTTTTGATCCGTACATTGCCAAAGAGACCATTGAAGCAGATGGGGTACATTGTGTCGATTCAGTCGCAGAATTGTATGCAAAATCAAATTTCATTTCTTTACATATTCCCGCCAATGCTGAAACAAAAAAATCAGTTGGTTATGATTTGCTCATGAGCATGCCAAAACCAGCTACTTTGGTTAATACAGCCCGTAAAGAAGTTATCAATGAAGAAGAACTTTTGAAAGTTTTCGCAGAACGGGGAGACTTCCAATATCTTTCAGATATAGCACCAGACTGTGCAGCTGAAATTCAGGAAAAGTTTGCTGGGCGTTTCTTCTTCACCCCCAAGAAAATGGGTGCACAAACCGAGGAAGCCAATGTGAATGCTGGTTTAGCTGCCATTCGCCAAATTGTTGATTTCTTCGAAAAAGGTGATGTGCGTTTTCAGGTTAACAAGTAAATAATTCTTGTAAAATGAGAAAAATGAAGACCGGCGAAAGCCGGTTTTCTTGTTTATGGGGTTATGCTGATTTTTGATTTAAAAGACTGGTTTCTTTATACTTTACTTAGATAATGGTAAAGGATTGAAATTATGAGTGAGAATTTGAAGAAAATAGTTTTAGGTGGTGGTTGTTTTTGGTGTCTGGACCCTGTTTTTGCCCAATTGAAAGGGGTAGAAAAAGTTATTGTTGGATATGCAGGTGGAAATGTTCCCCATCCAACCTATGAGCAGGTCTGTACCGGCAGGACAAATCATGCTGAAGTTGTTGAGGTTACTTTTGACCCCATGAAAATTTCATTAGTTGAATTATTGGATGTGTTTTTCCGTGTACATGATCCCACAACAGAAAATTGTCAAGGAGCAGATGTAGGGACACAATATCGCTCGACCATTTTGGTGGCTAATGAAGGGGAAAAGGAATTAGTCCGAAAAAAAATTCAGGAAATCAACGAAGTAAAAATCTGGAGAAATTCTATAGTTACTCAGGTAGAAATTTTACAGGAGTTTTTTCCAGCGGAAGAATACCATCAGGATTACTTTGTGAAGAATCCTTACGCGGGATATTGTCAGGTGGTTATTAATCCAAAATTATCAAAATTCAGGAAAGAATTCCAGGATAAATTAAAATAATCAATCATTCACTTTCTGTAAATCCATAAATAACCCATTAATAAAATTTCAGTAAGTTGAGTACACCTTAAATGATATAATTTTTTTGGTTGATTATCTTATTAATTCAGGTGGTGTATGAAACAAATTCGCTTTCAAAATCATGATTGTTTCCAGATTGAGACGAAATTTTTGGAATTGGTCATCGCTGAATCAATTGGCCCAAGAATTCTTTCTTTAAAATTACATGGAAAAGATAACATTTTCGCGGAATTACCAGGATGTACCACATCTTTACCGGATAGTAGTAATTACCATTTTTGGGGGGGGCATCGCTTATGGATAGCTCCTGAGCAAATGCCGCTGACTTACGATCATGATGATCAACCAGTGAAGGTTTTCCAGGATGGTGATGAGTACCTGATCATGAAAGATGTTGAGAAATCTTCAGGAATTCAAAAGACAATCCGAATAAAACCAGATCCAGATCAATCTGTCATTCAAATCCGTCACCAATTACATAATTTTGGAAATCAACCGGTAGCGTGCGCTGCCTGGGCGATAACCCAATTTAAACCTGGAGGAGTAGCGATCCTACCGCAAACGACATTGGACACCGGATTACTCCCCAACCGATCCTTCTCGTTATGGCCATATTCCAATATTCAGGATGGTAAAGTCACCTGGGGAAATGATTGTATTTTGCTTGATGCCAATCTTGAATCTCCCTTTAAAATTGGATTTCCAAATCAAAGAGGGTGGTTGGGATATTGGCTGGATGGCACATTATTTGTGAAAACAAGCCAATATTTCTCGGATGAATCATATTTCGACAATGGCAGTTCCAGTGAATGTTACTGCAATGACCAGTTCTTGGAATTGGAAACATTAGGGCCGAAGACTAATTTGGAACCAGGCAGAACCATTGAACATAAAGAGACCTGGAAGCTTTTTTCTGACATTCAAAAACCCTCAAATTTTAAAGAAATAAATTTTTTAATCAGTTTATTACATCTTGAATTTTAAGTAATAAAAGAATATTTAATTAATTCATCGCATCCAACATCAATTTTGGACGGTATTGCAAAGCTTCTGCAATGTGGTTTAGAGCGATTTGTTCACAATTCGCTAAATCTGCTATTGTTCTGGATAGTTTCAGAATCCGGTGATAAGCCCGCGCTGAAAGATGTAACTGGCGCATGGCTGTTCTCAATAGATTTTCGCCTGCTTCATCGATCCGACAAAATTTGCGAATTTCAGCAACACCCATATCTGCGTTTGACATGATTGAGCGGCTTTTGTGATCATGTTTTTTATTAGGATGTTCACTAAATCGGTTAATCTGGTATTGTCTGGCAGCTTCTACCCTCACTTGGATTGTAGCCGAGGATTCGCCGAGTCGCTGATTGGTTAATTTTTCATATTCCACGCGAGGAGCTTCGATATGAATATCAAAACGATCGAGTAAGGGGCCAGATATTCGTTTTTGATATTTGGCTACTATGCCTAAGGAACAGGTGCAGGGCTTTATTGGGTCTCCATAATATCCACAGGGACAGGGGTTCATGGCTGCGATGAGCTGAAAGTTGGCTGGGAAAGTGAGTGATCCTTGAGCCCGGCTGATGGTTACAATTTTATCTTCCATAGGTTGGCGCATCACTTCCAGAACTCTGGGGCCAAATTCTGGTAATTCATCCAGAAATAAAACACCGCGGTGGGCTAACGAAATCTCCCCAGGACGCGGCCAATTTCCCCCACCAACAAGGCCAGCATGGCTGATCGTGTGATGCGGAGCTCGAAATGGTCGGGTTCGCATCAATGGAGTATCGGAGGGCAGTTGATCTGCTACAGAATAGATTCGTGTGACATCCAGCGCTTCTTCAATCGTCATTGCAGGTAAAATGGAAGGCAAGGCTCGTGCCATTAGGGTTTTCCCCGAGCCAGGAGAGCCAATCAGAAGAGCGTTATGACCCCCAGCTGCGGCTACCTCCAACGCACGTTTGACATGTTCCTGACCTTTAATTTCTGCGAAATCTGTCTGGTAGTGTTGTTCCGATTGATCTACATTATCCAATATAATAGGGGGCTCTATTGTGATTTCACCCAACAACCATGAAGCTAATTCTTTCAGGGAAGATACTGCTATCACTTCAATATCCGGGATTAATGCTGCTTCCTCCGCATCCATTTTCGGAACCACCAGACGTTCAAAACCCTCATGTCTGGCCAAAGCTGCCATAGGTAGAATCCCTCGAACGTGCCGTAATGTTCCATCCAGGGAGAGTTCCCCAATCACTAAAGTTTTTTCAAGTTTGATTGGGTTGATTTGTTGACTTGCAGCCAGAATCCCAACTGCTATGGGTAAGTCGTAAGCTGGACCTTCTTTGCGGACATCTGCCGGAGCCAGGTTGATGGTGACCCGCCTACGAGGAAAAGTAAAACCACTGTTCTTAATGGCCGATTGCACGCGTTCACGACTTTCTTGAACGGCGGTATCAGGAAGACCCACAATCAGGACTTTGGATTGTCCATTGCTTGAATCTACTTCAACTTCGATGACGACGCCATCCAGACCGATGACGCCGCAGGAAAAAACGCGAGCAAGCATCTGATTAGTTTAGGAGAGGGCAGCTATTCTGTCAAACAATTTTTACCGGGAAATCTCTAGTTGCCTTTTACGATTTCATTGACTTGGTTTAGTTCTTCAACAGTCAATTCCCATTCCGCGGCAGAAGCATTTTTTGTGACATGATCTAATCGGGTAGCCCCCGAAATGACAGAGGCAACACGTGGTTGTGCTAACAACCAGGCGATGGCTAACTCATTCATTTCATGACCATGATCCTTTGCAAATGATTCTAATTTTTCCAGGATGGAATAATTTTGATCGGTCATGTATTTTTGCACATATTCGCTGTCTTCACCACGTGAACCAGTTGGGGCAGGTTTGCCTTTTTGATACTTTCCAGTGAGGAAACCCCCAGCCAGGGGAAAATAAGGAATGACACCAACATTTTCTGATTGACAGAAGGGAATAACTTCTTTTTCGAGATCACGTTCGAGCATATGATAATGAGATTGAACGACGGCAAAAGCATTCCACCCTTTTATCTCTGCCAGAAGATTTGATTTTGCTAATTGCCAGGCTGCAAAGTTGGATGCACCGATGTAGCGAACCTTCCCTTGCTGAATTAAATGTTCCAATGTTTGCAGGGTTTCTTCAATGGGTGTTTCCGCATCCCAACGATGCACATAATACAGGTCAATATGGTCAGTCTGCAGTCTTTTTAGACTGGCATCGATTGCATTGTAAATATGATATCTGGATGCCCCGCGACCATTGATTCCTTCTCCTGTCTGGAGATAAAACTTCGTTGCCAGAAAGAAACGATCCCATTTTCCTTTTAATGCATTTCCAAGGACTATCTCGGAATTACCGCTTTGGTAAGCATTGGCAGTATCAAGGTGATTGATCCCTAATTCCAGTGCGTGATCGATGATGCGATTGACTTCTGCCTGAGAAGTTTTTTCAGATCCAAAGCGATTGGTACCAATCCCGACAGTTGATACTTTTACCCCGGTGTTCCCAAGATTTCGATATTTCATTGCATTCTCCTAGTCATGTTTGGTGTTGTTGTTTTCAGGGTTTTGATCCAATTTTCCTTTTCCTAACTCCTGTGAACGTGAGTAGGCTGCCCAGATAGCTCGGGAAATGGCTGTTCGGAAACCTGCTTTTTCCAAATAGTATAGGGCTGCTGCGGATGTGCCACCAGGTGAAGTGACTTTATTGCGAAGATCAGCGACATGAACAGATTGGCTCTCATAATAATCTACAGAACCTCGGATCGTTTCAAGTACTAATTTTTCAGCTACACGGCGGGAAAACCCTAAATGAACCGCGGAGTCCATGAAGGCCTCCATGAATAGATAAACATACATCGGACCAGTTCCGGAAATCGCGGTTGCCATATCCAGGTAATATTCTTCATCCACCTGAATGTTCTCGCCCAAAGCCTGGAGCATCAATTGGGCTTTAGCTAACTGACCTTCTGAAACCACTTTGGATGCGAACCAGACGGTTATTCCTTTTCCGATTTGTCCGGGTGTATTGGGCATTGTTCGCACAACTGCTTTGTGGTCAAGTCCATTCGATATTTTTTCAATGGTAGCCCCGGCAATAATACTGATGATGACTGCTTTTGCTGGAATGGTTCCTTTTAATTCTTCCAACACCTTATCCAATTTTTGAGGTTTTACGGCTAGCACCACGACTTCAGCATCTTTTACGATTTCAACATTATTGGTGGATGTGTTGATCTTGAACTTCTTTTGTAATTCTATACAACGTTCCAGGTCAGGTCTTGAAGCGTAAATATTCTCCGGGCTAGTTAATTTCTGTTTTAGCAAACCACCAATGATGGCTTGTCCCATTGCTCCAGCCCCAATAATTGCGAATTTGGATAAATCATTCATAATAATTCCTTAATTACTAAGAATCTGATGACCATCGGCCAAAAATTGCCATCGATATAGCTTTTTTCCCATTCTTTTCATGAATGAGCACTTCACCCACGGAGGTTGTCCCTGAGAACTTGCGCATCATTTCTTCAATTCCATAATAGAGAGTCAGCGAGGAAGCTTTGATTGCATAAGCAGTGAGTAAGATGAATCTAGGGTTATCACTTAAAATTTGTCGGCAGCTATCCAATAATTCAGGAAAGATTTTGTAAAATTCCCAAACCTCTCCCTTCGGTCCTCGCCCAAATTTTGGGGGATCAAGAATGATGCCATCAAATCGATTATTTCTTCTGATTTCCTTTTTTACAAATTTAAAAGCATCATCCACCAACCAGCGGATAGATTGATTAGAAATTTTAGAAAGTTCCTGGTTGTCTTGCCCCCAAACATTAACTTTTCTGGATGCATCAACATGAGTAACAAATGCCCCTGCTTGAGCCGCAGCTAAACTGGCAGCACCGGTATAGCCAAAGATGTTAAGCACATTCAATTTTCTTTGAGATGAGCGGATTTGATCTTGAATCCAATCCCATTGTGTGGCCTGTTCAGGGAAAATTCCTAAATGACGCGATGCTGATTTTTGAATCCAGAATTTTAGAGTTTTGTATTGGATTTGCCAGCGTTCTTCCATTGGCTTGTAGTCAACCCAATGCCCTCCATTTTTTTCAGCGGTAGGAATGAACTCTGCATGCGTTTCTTTCCAAATTTTTTCTGGTTTTGATGGAGCCCAAATAGCTTCCGGTTCTGGTCGTTTAATCAAATATTTGCCATAACGTTCCAACTTAAAACCGTTTCCGCTATCAACCAGTTCGTAATCTTTCCAGTCAGAGGAAATGTGTAAATTAATTGTGGGTAAGTTTTTATTTTCCATTTGTATTATTGTAATGGACAATCATCAATAATTATTTATTTCAATTAGAAGAAAATGAATTCGACACAATATTTTTCCAAAAGTATAATCTTATTGGCAATGAGTGACTGTTGGTGAAAGTTGATTTGAACAAACAGAGGAAAAATGAAATATAACTTTGATGAACTTATTGATCGACGTAATTCAGATAGCATTAAATGGAAACTTTATGGAGATGATGTGCTACCTTTTTGGGTGGCAGATATGGACTTTAAATCTCCCCAACCAGTCATCGATGCATTGATTAACCGTGTTGAACATGGCGTCTTTGGATATCCTGAAGAAGACAAATCCTTAAAGGAATTGATTTGTCATCGGATGAGTAAATTGTATAAGTGGGATGTTATATCGGAGGACATCGTATTTTTACCTGGTGTAGTTAATGGGTTTAATCTGGTTATTCAAGCACTCACAGATCCTGGCAAAGAAGTGTTAATACAAACACCTGTTTATCATCCATTTCTATCTGCACCACAAAATGCTGGTGCAAAAAAGGTCGAAGCTCCACTCAAGATGGACCAAAACCATCGTTATTCGATCGATTTTGATCAATTTGAAGATGCTATTTCTGAAAATACTCAGTTATTTTTGTTATGTAATCCCCATAATCCAGTAGGCCGCGTTTTTACCAAGGATGAACTCTCCCGGATGGCTGAAATATGTTTTACACATGATTTATATATCTGTTCCGATGAAATCCATGCTGATATCGTTTTCAATGGGTTTCAACATGTTCCAATTGCTTCCTTAGACAAAGAAATCGCACACAAAACGATCACTCTGATGGCCCCCAGCAAAACATACAATATCGCAGGTCTTGGTATGTCGTTTGCAATTGCTCAAAATCACGAACTTCGTGATAAGTTGATCCAGGCAAAACGAGGAATTGTTGCTCATGTGAATGTGTTGGGCATGACTGCTGCTTCTGCGGCTTATAAATATGGGGATGAATGGGTAAACCAATTATTGGTATACCTTTGGGATAATTGGACAATGATGGTTGAATTTATTAATACAAACCTCCCGGAGATAAAAGTAACACCACAGGAAGGCACCTACCTGGCTTGGTTGGATTGCAGACAATTACAATTGGACAATCCATACGAGTTCTTTCTCAAGCATGCTAAAGTCTCTTTCAATGATGGCAAAATATTCGGTTCTGGCGGAGAGGGATTTGTCAGACTCAATTTTGGATGTCCACGCAACATGTTGTTAGAAGGGTTACAACGCATGAAAAATGCGCTTGATCAAGTAAGAAAATAATATGACCAATTTGGATAAATCCCAGGGAAGTTCAAAAAGAATCATCAAAGGATGTGTGCTTTTCCCTTTGGGATTCTTTCTGCTTGGATTCCTGATATGGATTGGAATGGTCATGGCAGGGGCATTCTTGATCGTTGGGGATCGTGTAAAACCGGTAGATGCAATTGTTGTATTAAGTGGTGATGAAGGGGAACGGGTTACAGAAGCGGCTAAATGGTATAAAGATGGGTTTGGCAGTTATTTTGTAATAACAAAAACCCACACTGAAGATATAGGCGAAGGTAGGACATACAGTGAGAAACTAATGCGTTTCGCAATAGAAGGTGGAGTACCTCAAGATTCAATACTATTTACTGAGGGAGAAGCAACCTCAACGATTGAAGAAGCACAGGCTGTTAAATTATTGGCACAACAAAGAAACATCAATTCGATTCTGGTGATTACTGCACCATATCATACCCGTAGAACGGAGATTATTTTTGATAAAGAATTTCGAGATTCAGACATAAAAGTATTTGTTCACCCGGTCGAAGATAGTTGGTACAAGCCTATGACCTGGTATTTCGATCAGCAAGGATGGCGACAAACAATCGCGGAGTATGGAAGCTTGTTCATCATTTGGTTTAATCGATAAATATGAAGAAAATTCATGAGCGGGTTCAACTTCTATTATTAATTATCTTGCCAATTTTCATCTCTTTTGCTTTGGATTTACAACCATTTTCCAGATCAGTGCAAAAAGTTTGGCTGGTATTAAATTCGACGAACCAGAGGCAAGAGGAAGAGAATTGGGTAAAAAACACACAATTAATCCTTCGATACCAACCCTGGCAGATAGAGCTTTGGGAATTATTGTCTCAACATCAATTTAGAAAGCAAGAATATTCAGAGGTGATAACATCCCTTGGTGCATATTCAGAATATGAGGAATTATCAATTGATCAGAATATTCGCTTAAGCCAGTCTTATTTTTTCCTTGGAGATTATGAGAAATCTAAAGACATCAATAATTTAGTTTTGAATGAACCGTCCATTAATTCAGAACAGCTGGAAAAACTTTACAAGATTCAACTGGAAATGGATGATTGGGTTGGTGGTTATCAAACAATCACGAAATGGGTTGAACTTGATCCTGACAATTCGTTTGTTATAAAGCAGTTCACTTTACAACAAATCCTTTTTGAACCTCAAAATGCGAAAGAAACGATAGAAAATAATAATCTGGTTGAATTTCAAGTGGTAATGGATGATTTGGATTTGATTATTACTTCGGACAACATCACCTATCAATTAGTACTAGCCGGAAATATTTTCTCCCAATTAAATGAATGGGGATTTGCTAAAAAAGCATTTACGAGAGTTACAGAGCTTGATCCTGAATATGCGGAAGGATGGGCTTTTTTAGGGAATTCATTAAATAAGAATGGCGAGAATGGATATTACGCACTCGAGAAAGCACTCAAATTATCCCCATCTTCAAAAATAACGCGAGCATTTCTGGCTTCCTATTGGCGTGATCAATTGGATTTTCCCAAAAGTATCGATATCTATCGCAGTCTACTGGAAGAAGAAAAAGATGAACCTGTTTGGTACCAGGAATTAGGGAATACATATATTCAAATGGGGGATTTGGATGCAGCTTTTGAAGCCTTTCAGATCACTACCACCTTGGCGCCGGAAATTCCTTATTATTGGCTAAACTTGGCCCGATTTAGTGGAGAATATCGCTACGAAATTAAATCTATTGGAATTCCTGCGGCCAGACATGCCCTTTTGATAGACGATCAAAATTGGGAAGTAAAGGATTTGTTAGGTTGGCTATATATTTTAGAATCAGATTTTACAACAGCGGAGAGATTTTTATCCAGAGCATACCAAAGCATGCCCGAAAATCCATTGGTTAATTTACATCTGGGTCAATTATATTCCTTACAAAATCGAGCTTCCTTAGCTAATTATTATTTAGAAAAATGTATTTCTAATACCACCGATAAAGAAATCGTCAACCTGGCGAATAAATTCTTGTTACCATAAATTAATTGGATAAATCATGCTAAAATTGTCGTTATTAATGAAAAAAGTAGTCCTTTCCAC
>CAYSFA010000101.1:0-9356 GCA_964430025.1 uncultured Anaerolineaceae bacterium
TGGGGCGGGTGGGACTTGAACCCACAAGGTTATTCACCGGAGGATTTTAAGTCCTCTGCGTCTGCCAATTCCGCCACCGCCCCGTAGAACATAATTATTTTATCTCAGTCTCATTAGGCGTCAAGGTTTTTGGCTGGTTTTTATATAAAACAAAAGATATTTTGGTGTCAAACCATCATCTGAAAAGTCTTTTACTCTCTACCGGATTTTTGAAAGAAAGTTGAGGATCGGGTATTATTCCCGAAAGGATTCCTGGAGTGCTTACTTATATTTAGTTGCAAGTTTGCATGCCATTTTATGGAAATTGTAGTGTGGAAAAGATTAAGGATAGCTTGATAGAAAAAGTAAATTAAATTTTGATTAAAACCTTGACAACTCTCAAAAGAGCATGTTAAAATTTTCTCATCTTAAAAAGAAAGGAAGGCGCTTCGATGATAACCATTTTATACACCAACTTAATCGTCAGATCTCGTGAAGCTATCGCAGCTGGTAGTGTTTCAGATCCTTATCGTAGTGCGCCTGTATGTCGTTAGACTGAATTAGTCAAGTAGCGGCCACGGGTGACACACAAAACCCGTGGCCTTTTTCTTTAATGATTATTTTTTCAGGTCATGGGTTAACAAACCGATGACCTGATTTTATTTCAGGGTATGTACAAAAAAAATTAGTTTTATGATGGCAAAAGCCTTACTGTAAAAAAAAATTATCGGCTGACTGAAAAGGAGGCCAACAATGTTGAACAATATGATGAAAAATAATTCAAACCGAGTAGATTACCTGAATTTTAAAGCAGTAGGGATGGAAGGATCTTTTGGAATTTATGTACGAGGTTTCCTTAAGGATGATCAACCTTACAGTATTGAAGCAAAAAGACGTTTATTTTTAAGTCTTGATTTTGTACGTCGAAACTTTGATGAAGAAAAACTTGTGGCAGTGTATATGGACATTATTAATTTACAACAAGCTGATAACATCGCCTTTGAAAAGATGCAAGAAGATTTGCGCAAAGGTTTATTTGGGAAAGTTCTATTTGCCGATCTTGAAGAAATCTTCAATGACTCGAGCTTGAACGATCAACTTATCGAATTAGCCGAAAATTTGGATGGTGTTGAATTTATCGATGTTAAAGGAAATATCTTTGCTGCGAGAAAAATTTCAATAAATCAAATTCTTGGTGTGTAAGAACCATGAATGTATGGAGGCAAAATGATCGATGGTAGATTATTCGAAACTGAAAATTATTACTTGTCCGCAATTGACTACGAAAAAGATCCAGAAATTGATTCTCAATACTCCTTGAATTTGAGGTATGCCAGATATTGGAGTGATGGATTTCCCAAACCTTTATCGAAGCATGAGTTCAAGAAAAAATACGAAAAGGTCGAGAAGAGAGTAGAAGAAACAGGAAGGGTGATCCACTTTACCATACGTACAAAAGCGGATCACCTCCTGATTGGCTTTGTCAGGATTAATGTGATGTGGAACCATGCGGTTGGTTGGATGGTCATCGCAATTGGAAATCAGGATCACACAGAAAAAGCACCCCGTGAATTAATGCCTTTAATTCTGAAATATTCCTTCCATGAATTAAATTTGTTTCGATTGGAAGTCGATGTTCCTGAATTTGATCCGTTGCTCAAAGTAGTTCTTGAAGAATATGGATTCAAATTAGATGGAACGAACCGAGGTGTGCTTTATTTTGACAACCAATATTGGAATGAATTTCTATTTGGAATCCTTAAACCAGAGTGGCAAAAAATGCAGGAGGAGAAAGATAATGCCTAATAATCATCTAGTTGGCAGAACAGTGATGTTAGTCCCTAGAGATTCGGGAAGGGACTCTGGTAATTATTTTGAATGGCGAAAAAATGGTGAATATCTTAGGTTAGCTGATGGTGATTTGGCTTTGCTATATTCTGTTGGGAGAATCAAGGATTGGCTGGAGGAAGGAGAATTATCAACCTCTTCAGCAGATTTTATGATTAAAAGGATCGCTGACGATAAAATAATCGGTGAAATAGGTTTATCTGGTTTTAATTTCAATCAGGCTAATGCTTTTGTTGGGATAGTAATTGGTGATCAGCAAAATTGGGGTAAAGGGTATGGTACTGACGCAATGCTGGTTATATTAAGATATGCATTTGCTATGTTGAATTTGAATCATGTGAGCCTGACTGTATTTGAATATAATCCACGTGGGATTCGTTCTTATGAAAAAGCTGGGTTCAAAATGGAAGGGGTACAAAGGCAATTCATTAATCGGGATGGTAGGCGCTGGGATATGTATCGCATGGGAATCCTGAAAAGTGAGTGGGTTCAAATGTCCCAGAAAGGGTAGCAGATGATAAAATTACCTTTTCTGGAGGATTTATGGATTCACAAAATATCAAAGCTGTCATTTTTGACATGGGGGGGGTTTTTGTTCAAACAATTAATAAAGAACCACGTACGCGACTGGCCAATCGTTTTGGATTAAGTTACGATAAATTAAGCGAAATAGTTTTTCAATCAGATTCAGCCCAACTTGCCACAGTCGGAAAAATCGATGAAAGTGCACATTGGGAGTTTATCGCAAGCTATTTCAACTTATCGGAATCAGAAACGGTAAATTTTTGGGAAGAGTTTTGGGGGGGAGATCAACTTGATCAAAAATTGGTGGATTTTACCAAATCCATCAAGGACGAATATAAAATCGGATTATTATCGAATGCCTGGAGTGGTGCAAGAGATTTGCTAACCAAAAAATTTACTTTCCTCCACCTGTTCGAGATCTCCGTTTTTTCAGCAGAAGTAAAAATGGCCAAACCCGCTCCGGAATTTTATGAGTGGATGATCCAAAAACTGGAAGTAAATTTCAATCAATCAGTTTTTGTTGATGATTTTATTGAAAACATTATTGCCGCAAGATCACTTGGTATGAAAACAGTTCATTTCAAAACCACTGATCAGGCAATTGGAGAATTAAAAAACTTTTTAGGATTCTAACCAACATGACAACATCATCCAACACATTGCAGCAAATTAAGAATTTTCCATCAGCAGCACGTTTGTTTCTACTTGCTACCATCATCAATGGTATCTTGTTCAGCACCTGGCAATTATTTTTTAATCTTTTTATTCTTGCACGTGGGTTTGAAAAGGACTTTTTAGGATTAATTAATTCCATGCCCTCTATTGCTGGTTTGATTTTGGGAATCCCTATTGGGATGCTTTCGGACCGTATTGGTAGACGACCAGCTATGTTAATAGGTTTGGCAATTTACACCACATCGATGGGGCTCCAATTGTTTGTCCAGGTTGATTTCCTGCTGGTTATCATCGCATTTCTAGGCGGCGTTGGTAATTCGTTGTTCTTTATCAGTCAGGCACCTTTTATGATGAAGGTGACCAATACTGAAAATCGTGCATTGATGTTTAGTTTGAACTTTGGTTTAAATACGCTCGCTGGAGCAGTTGGAAACTTATTTGCCGGTCAGATGCCTGGTTGGTTTGGTGGGTTACTAAATGTCCCTTCAGATAGTGCCCAAGCATTTCAAATGGTATTGTTGGTGAGTGTTATATTAGGCTTCTTTGCCCTGGTTCCAATCTTTTTATTAAAGGAACCAATAAAGTTAGTCAACCAGAATGAACCAAAAATCAACCAGTGGTCGTTATTAAAAGCCACCGTGACCAAAAGTTTCACCTGGAAATTGGTCATCCCAGAAATGCTCCTGGGGTTTGGGGCAGCAATTACCATTCCTTATATGAACCTTTATTTTGTGGAGGTTTTCAAACTGAAAAGCAATTTGCTTGGACTTTTGTTTAGTCTGAGCGCTCTGTTTGTTGGCGTAGGATCAATAATTGGGCCACGTCTTGTAAAAAAATTCAATAGCAAAATTAAGGTAGTTGTGATGACACAGGCTAGCAGTTTGATATTTCTACTGATTCTAGCATTTTCACCTTTTGCCTGGTTAGCAGCCATAGGGTATCTGCTGCGCGGGATGTTGATGAATATGGCTGTTCCTTTGTATAATGCTTTTTGTATGGAAAATGTTGCTGAAAATGAACAGGGAGTAGTCAATAGTCTGATCAGCAATTCCTGGACAGCAGGGTGGGCTATCGGCCCATTTCTTTCCGGATTGATTCAATTAAAATATGGTTTCCAGCCATTGTTTCTCATTACCACTTCTATTTATTGTGTTTCGATCATTTCAACCTGGTTCTTCTTTAGCAAATATGAGCAGAACAAATCGTCAGGAATTGTCGATGCCGTGGAAGTGGCAATATGAGGAACCAGTCAAACCAATTTGAGAAAGATCAATTTCGAATCGGGGTGATTGCAGATACACATGTGCCAGATCGAAGAAAGCAAGTGCATAAAAAGATACCTTTAATATTAAAGGAAAGAAAGGTCGACCTAATCGTGCATACTGGTGATATAACCATCCCAATTGTGCTCGAAGACCTTAAATTAATAGCTCCAGTTTTGGCAGTACAAGGGAATCGTGATTATTGGAAGTTAAAAGATTTACCGCACGAATTGACCATAACAATCAATGGTAAAAATATATTTATCTGCCACGGGCATGGGAAAATGATTTCCTATTTATGGAGCAAAATCCCAAATTTATTTTTTGGTTATAAATTTGAAAGTCTTCTTAAAAATTTTCCAAACACTGATAAAGATATTGATGTTGTCCTTTTCGGGCATTCTCACAAACAAGAAATTAAATGGTTGGATGGAAGGTTATATTTCAATCCTGGATCTGCTTCTGATCAAGGGATTGATAAATCTGGTCCTTCAATTGGCATTTTAGACATTAATATTAATGGTGAAATAATCCCCGAAATTATCAAATTGGATTGAAAGTTGGTTATTATTTGTGTTTTTTAAAGTAGATTGAAATTTGATTGACCAGGTTTCATGATTCCATCTTGACCACAATGCTTGCCTTTGCTATAATATCAGATTGCATTTTACCTTTAAGATGGAGGAGTAGGCGTTCTTCCATCATGGGTTGACATCGTCAGGAGAAAAATATGTCTTTTTTGCCAGTAAAGTCTTATGGAAGAATTCCTGCAATATTTGATTTGCCCCAATTGATTAAAGTTCAATTGGAATCGTTTCAAAGGTTAAAAGACGACATGCTGGGGGATTTGTTTGATGAAATTTCCCCGATTGAGTCCTACAACAAAGGAATGAGGTTATATTTTCCTAGTCGTGATCCAGAATTAAAAGAATGGGATTTAAAGTATTGGTTTGAACCTCCCAAGCACACTATTGACGAATGTGTTGATCGAGATCTCACTTATGCCAGTCCTTTAAAAGTTTCCGTATTATTAGCTGGTCCGGATGTTTCCGAACCGATTAAAGAAGAGATATTCTTAGGTGAGTTCCCGGAAATGACCGAGAAAGGTACCTTCATTATTAATGGTACCGAGAGAGTGGTCGTTTCGCAGTTGATTCGTTCTCCTGGTGTTTATTTCGAAGCTCCGGTAGATCGGTCCACCGGTCATCGTTTGGCAATGGCAAAATTGATTCCTGATCGTGGTGCCTGGATGGAGTTTGAAACTCGTAAGAATGATTATCTTATCTTGAAATTTAACCGCAAACGTACTGTTCCAATCACCATTTTCTTACGTGCACTGGCTGCAATTAATGATGGTTTGGTTGATCGCCCCTTAAAAGAAGGGTCAGACGAAGAATTAATTGCCCTCTTCCAGGATGTCGATAATAACCCGGATCGCATGTTCATTGCTAATACCATTCGCCAGGAACCTGAATGGGACTTAAAATCAGGTGTCACAATGGCTGAAGCAGCGTTAATTGAATTTTTCAAAAGAATGCGCCCAGGCGATCCTGCCACTGTTGAAAATGCAAAACAATTCTTAGAGGAACAAATCGTCGATCAACGTCATTATGATCTCGAACGTGTTGGTCGTTATAAACTCAATCAAAAATTAGATCTTACCGAACACATCCCCGTCTCCCATCGGACTGTAACTGCCTGGGATGTTGTAGCGTTGGTAAGAAGATTGATCATGATCAACAATAACCAGGCTGATAAAGATGACATCGATCATCTGGGTAATCGCCGTGTAAAAACTGTTGGGGAATTGGTACAGAACAAACTACGTGTTGGTTTACGAAGAATGGAAAGAGTTATAAAGGAAAGAATGTCCATTCGTGATCAGGATCACGTTACTCCCACCAGTCTGGTGAATATTCGTCCTGTGGTGGCTGCCTTACGTGAGTTCTTTGGATCGAGCCAATTATCACAATTCATGGATCAGACAAACCCATTGGCAGAGTTGCGTAACAAACGGACTCTCTCTGCATTAGGCCCAGGAGGTTTACGCAGAGAACGAGCAGGATTCGATGTGCGTGATGTCCACCACTCCCACTATGGTCGTATATGTCCAATTGAGACCCCTGAAGGTCCAAACATTGGTCTGATTGGTCGTATGGCAACCTTTGCTCTTGTGAATGAATATGGCTTCATTGAAACTCCATATCGAAGAGTAATTAAATTCCTCGCCAGTAATGATCCCCAATTGCTCAATCGTCAGGTGAAAGAAACGCTGGCGAACTCGGAAACCGGTGAAGTGATTGTCAGTGAAGGAGAACGGGTCACTGAGGAGATGCTTCCTTTAATTAAGAAACTAAATCGAAAGAGTATTGCGATAACTCCATTTGTTTCGAAGAATATTGATTATCTTTCCGCCGATGCAGAAGACAAATTCATCATCGCGCAGGCGAATACCGTCTTAGATGAAAAATTTGAATTTGAGAATGAAAGAATTTCCTGCCGCTATTACTCAGACTTTATTATTTCAAATCCTGACAACATTAATTACATGGATGTTGCTCCAAACCAGGTGGTTGGAATAAGTGCTTCATTGATCCCATTCCTGGAGCATGATGATGCGAATCGTGCTTTGATGGGCTCGAACATGCAGGCACAGGCAGTACCTTTGTTACGACCTGATATTCCGACAGTTTCGACTGGGATGGAAAAATACGCAGCAAAAGATTCCGGGCAAGTGTTGGTAGCTGATGAAGATGGTGATGTAATCTCTGTCACAGGTAAAGAAGTAGTTGTGATGGGAGATTCAGGAGTCCGAAGATATCATCTCAGAAAGTACCAGAGATCAAACCAAAGTACTTGTATTGATCAAAGGCCAGCAGTGGTTAAAGGTCAGCGATTGAAAAAAGGTGACGTCTTAGCAGACTCATCCTCCACAGTCAACGGACATCTCGCCTTAGGTCAAAATGCAGTAGTTGCTTTCCTATCCTGGGAAGGTGGCAATTTTGAAGATGCTATTTTAATCTCGGAACGATTGGTACAGGAAGATCGCTTCACCTCAGTTCATATCGAAAAACATGAGGTAGAAGCTCGCGATACAAAATTAGGGCCAGAAGAAATCACACGTGATATCCCCAATGTTGGTGAAGACGCCATTAAAGATTTGGATGAGCATGGTATCATCCGCATTGGTGCAGAAGTAGGGCCAAATGATATTTTGGTTGGAAAAATCACCCCGAAAGGTGAAAAAGAATTAACCCCGGAAGAAAGATTATTACGAGCCATCTTTGGTGAAAAATCTCGTGATGTAAAAGACACTTCATTGAGAATGCCTCATGGCGAACGTGGAAAAGTAGTAGATGTAAAAGTCTTTACCCGTGAAGAAAACAACGATTTAGCTGCTGGTGTAGATATGATGGTTCGTGTTTCCGTTGCCCAACGCAGAAAAATCACTGCCGGTGACAAAATGGCCGGTCGTCATGGGAACAAAGGTGTTGTATCCAAACTGATCCCAGTGGAAGATATGCCATTCCTGGAAGATGGAACCCCGGTAGATATTATCCTCAATCCACTTGGTGTGCCTGGTCGTATGAACATTGGCCAATTATTGGAAGTTCATTTAGGTTGGGCAGCGTTACGATTAGGTTTCAGAGCGATTACACCAGTTTTCGATGGAACCAATGAAGAGGAAATTGAAGCAGAATTAGCACGTGCCTGGATGATTGATTACTCCTGGAAGGAAGCCGGAACCAAAGCCTGGGAATGGGTGAAGGAACAGGAATATTCCAAAGAAATGATCCGGGATGATGACGAAGTAAGATTACTTTACTTCGAACAATGGTTAGGTGATATGGGCTATGATATTTATCGTTTGTCCTCCGACCATCAATACGCACGACAATCGGTATTGGAAGGTTGGTTACGCGATAATGGTTATAACCCTGAAGAAATCATCGCATTTGAATCAGTAGAAGAATTGGGCGAGAAAACTGCTCAAATACGCGATAGAAATGCTATCAATGCGTGTTTGAAACTATGGCTGGCAGAAGAAGGTCAAGATGTCTCTGAGGTAAGCGATGAGAATGTACGTGAAAGAGCTGTTGAACACATGGCTTCGAGTGGCAGCCCAGTTCCGATCTATGGAAAGATGACTCTACGCGATGGAAAATCTGGAAAACCATTCAATCAACCAGTCACAGTGGGTGTGATGACAATGTTAAAACTCCACCACCTGGTAGAAGATAAAGTCCACGCCAGATCTACTGGCCCATATAGCTTAGTCACCCAACAACCCCTGGGTGGTAAAGCACAATTTGGTGGGCAGCGCTTTGGAGAAATGGAAGTTTGGGCTTTGGAAGCTTATGGAGCAGCTTACACCTTACAGGAAATGTTGACAGTAAAATCAGATGATGTTCAAGGTCGCGTTGCCACTTATGAGGCGATTGTAAAAGGCGATCAAATTGAAGAACCTGGTTTACCGGCATCCTTCCGTGTATTGGTGAAAGAACTGCAATCATTAGGTCTTTCAGTAGAAGCTGTGATGGATAATGGTGACAATGTACGCTTTGGAAAAGATGAAGAACGTGCAAAACCACCTAAATTGGAAACCGGTTTATTAGGGCTTGGAGGTGGATTAGGAGGATTAGGGTAGGATTAATTTTCCTTGACTGCGAAAGTTGCCCATGATATAATCTGCCCTCGTTGCCTATCGGACGATGTCCGAATTACCGGCGTGTTGTCGAGGCCATCATCAAGAGCGATGGCCTTAATTATTGAGAAAAAACTGAGAATTTATTTTTGGAGGCAAGAGAAAGTGCCAACTATAAACCAACTGATCCGAAAAGGTCGTCAGACCAAAAAAGGTAAAAGCAAATCGCCAGCTTTGTTGTATACATTGAACAACATGAAGCAAAGCCGTACAAAACAGGAAAAAGGTTCTCCTCAAAAACGTGGTGTATGTACAGTAGTTCGTACAATGACCCCAAAGAAACCAAATTCTGCACTTCGTAAAATTGCTCGTGTTCGTTTAACGAATGGGCTTGAAGTTACGGCATATATTCCAGGTGAAGG
>CAYSFA010000101.1:9366-11654 GCA_964430025.1 uncultured Anaerolineaceae bacterium
CATCAATTACAGGAGCACTCTGTTGTTCTCGTTCGTGGTGGTCGTGTGAAAGATCTACCTGGTGTACGTTACCATATTGTTCGTGGTACTCTTGACAGTACTGGTGTGTCCAATCGTGGTCAGGGTCGTTCAAAATACGGTACAAAACGACCTAAGAAATAATTAATCAAAAAGAACGGAGATTGACAAATGCGTCGAACTAGTCCGGAGAAGAGAATTACTCCTCCCGATATGAAATATAAAAATGTTTACGTTCAAATTTTCATTCATCATATTATGAAGAATGGAAAGAAGAGCGTTGCCCAACATCTGGTGTATGATGCCCTGGATATTGTTGGACAAAAAACTGGCAAACATCCAATCGAGGTTTTAGACACTGCGATGAAAAATGTTGGGCCTATGATGGAAGTCCGTCCTCGTCGTGTTGGTGGTGCAACCTATCAGGTTCCTATGGAAGTTGCATCTGATCGCAGAGTTGCCTTAGCTATTCGATGGCTAATTGGCTCCTCAAGATCACGTTCTGGACGCTCTTTTTCTGAGAAATTTGCAGCCGAACTCATGGATGCAGCCACAGGTCAAGGTGCTTCTGTTCGCAAACGCGAAGAGACTCATAAAATGGCCGAAGCTAACCGCGCGTTCTCGCACTACCGCGTATAGTTGAAAGGTAAGAATGCAACGTACTTTTCCACTTGAGCGAGTTAGAAATATCGGTATCATTGCCCACATTGATGCTGGTAAAACCACTACAACAGAGCGGATTCTGTATTACACAGGCAAGACTTACAGAATTGGGAATGTTGATGAGGGAACCACTGTTACCGATTGGATGGCGCAGGAAAGAGAACGGGGAATCACAATTGTTTCTGCTGCTGTTACAGCTGAGTGGAAAAATTATCAATTCAACGTAATTGACACTCCTGGACATATAGATTTCACTGCTGAAGTTCAACGTTCACTTCGTGTGTTGGACGGAGGTGTAGTTGTTTTCGATGCTGTTCAAGGGGTGGAACCACAAAGTGAGACAGTTTGGCGACAAGCTGATCGTTATCAAGTACCAAGAATTTGTTTTATCAATAAAATGGATCGAATGGGGGCTTCATTTGAACGCTCATTTCAATCTATTATCGATCGTTTGGGTGCTAATCCAATCGCCATGCAATTACCTATTGGATCAGAAGCAAATTTCATAGGGGTAGTTGATTTGCTTGAGATGCAAGCAATCCTATGGGATGATCCGGAAGGCCGAGAGTACTCTGTCCGCGAAATTCCTGAGGATTTGAAGGATGCTGCAGAATTTGCCAGAATGCAGTTGGTGGAAAAAACTGCTGAATTAGATGATGAGCTCATTGAAAAATTCCTGGAAGGTCATCATATCAGCAATGAAGAGATTAAAAGCTCTTTACGAAAAGCTGTTCTTGATAACAAAGTTACCTTGGTATTTTGTGGTTCATCGCTAAAGAACAAAGGCGTTCAACCAATTTTGGATGCCGTTATTGATTATCTTCCTTCTCCATTGGATGTTCCAGCTGTCAAAGCAACTTCTCTCGATGGTGAAGAAATTATCCAGTTACCTACTGCTGATAACGAATACTTAAGTGCATTGGTTTTCAAGATTGTTAGTGATCCATACGTTGGTCGTCTGGCATATTTCCGGGTTTACTCTGGGAAAGTCATCGCTGGGGAATCGGTGATGAATCCTACGAAAAGTAAGAAGGAACGTGTTGGCAGGCTTATCCGTATGTATGCTGATCGTCGTGAGGATGTTGAGTTCATCCCCTCTGGAGATATTGGCGCAATTCTCGGATTGAAGTTTACATTTACTGGGGATACATTGTGTAATCAGGGAAAACCAGTGGTGTTAGAAACTATCAGTTTTCCGGAACCGGTAATTTCCATTGCGATTGAGCCTAAAACCTCAGCCGATCAGGATAAGATGTCAGAAGCTTTAAGGCGTTTGTCCGAAGAGGATCCCACTTTCAGAGTTCATACTGATGAATCGACTGGTCAGACCATCATTTCCGGAATGGGTGAATTACATTTGGATGTTTTGGTTGATCGAATGATGCGTGAGTTTAACGTAAAAGCTAACGTGGGACGTCCTCGTGTTTCTTATCGCGAAACTATTCAAAATCCTGTGATGGGATTAAGTTACAAATACGCCAAACAATCTGGTGGTCATGGTCAATTTGGTCATGTGGTAATTAATATGGAACCACTGGAACGAGGTGGTGGAATTGTATTCGAAGAAAAGATCACTGGCGGAACCATCCCGAAAGAGTATTTTAAAG
>CAYSFA010000102.1:0-11555 GCA_964430025.1 uncultured Anaerolineaceae bacterium
ATTTGAAGATAACACGACGAGTGTGCAACTATATGATTTGAACGCCAAAAAAGAATTACAATTGCTTTCGAATTTTTCCAGCCTTGTTCAATCCATTTCGATTTCTCCGACTGGGGAAGTGATCGCAGTAGTTGACCAAAATGGGGTTCTTAGGATGTGGGATGTGGATTATGGTGCGCAACGTGTTTCTTTGGAGGCAAATGCGATTGAGGAAATTGAATTTTCGAGAGACGGACGTTATCTTTTTGGATGGAATGCTGAGAGTCTGGCTGTCTGGTCTCTGCCGTAATGATAGAAAAATGAATTAATAAACCAGAACTTAGGAGGTGTGAGGTGACTATTGCCCACCAACAAGCAACCGAATCCTTTTTAAAGTATCTGGATCAATGGATTTCAGAATTATCATTGGTTCAATTAAAAGACTTAACTTCTAATCCAGAAAAAGTGGCAATAGTCAGCGTGGATGTAATAAAAGGATTTTGTAATCAAGGTCCACTGTCCAGCCCACGAGTTGCTGGAATTGTGGAACCGATTGTGAAATTGATGAAAGAGGCCTGGAACAATGGGGTAAACAATATGATTTTATGCCAGGATACCCATGACCCTGAAGCGGTTGAATTTTCGGAATGGCCACCACATTGTGTTCGTGGGACCGAAGAAGCACAGACGGTTGATGAGATAAATCAACTTCCATTTTTTGAAAATATTCTGATACTTGAAAAAAACTCGATAGCGAGCGGATTGAATAAAGGTTTTCAGGAATGGGTCTTGGATCACAAAGACGTGGAAACCTACATTGTGGTAGGTGATTGCACCGATTTGTGTACGTATCAACTTGCCATGTTTCTTCGGTTGGATGCCAACGAAAGACAGGTTAAGAGGGAAGTCATTCTCCCTGAAAATTGCGTTCAGACCTATGATATGAGTGTCGAGACTGCTCAAAAGTTTGGTACATTCCCTCATCCCGGTGATTTCCTACATGCTGTTTTCCTGTACCACATGGCACTTAATGGGATGAAGGTAGTAAAACAAATAGTATAAAAAAAGAGACGGGTTACCAACCCGTCTCTTAGTAAGGGTTCATCCAATTAAGGGGTTGGATTCTTCCAGTAGCTGATTTCATCCACAGAAATGGTGAAATCGGTAGTTTCCCGTGCTCCAATGAACATCCCAAAACTGCCAGCCGAGAAGGTGCTATCTTTCACTTCAGTAAGTAGAACCCCATTGATGTACAGGATCAATCGATCACCGACTGCCATTATACCGATTTTGTTGGTTTTGTTACTGCCACTTTGAATGGCATCAGAGGTAGTCCAATTCACATGAGTTGTCATGGATCCTTTGCTGCCAATGGTAGCATCCCACTCTCGCAGACTGAATTTGCCATCACAGCTCACCCCAAACAAGTAACCTTTGTTTGCTTCATGTGCAACAGGGACTCGGAAAATGAATCCGTAACGATCTGTTCCGGTACAAGTACCAGTGTTGACGGTGGCTTCTATATATACATTTCCGAGCGATTCGGTTGCAGCTAAACGCCAGCCATCGGTGGTGGTGAGTCCGGTTAATTTTAATTGACCATTTTCAAATTTGATCGCGGAGTAATTGTCAGTTCCCACTGGCCAGAAGGTATCATCATCCATTTTGTCTGTCCAGGTGGGTGTGCCTAGTTTGGTGCGTGGATCATTCGCCGGTGGGGTAAAGGCTGGTGCGGTAGTAACAGCCACTGTAGGCACCACATCCTGGGTAGCAGTTGGTTGTTGTGTGGCGGTGGCTTGTTCAGGTTGACTGGTTGGTTCCTGTGTTTCGACTTCCTCCACTTCAGTCTCTACAACCACTTCTTCGGTTGGTGTAGGTTCCACGGTATTGAGTGGTGGTAACTCCGCGGTTGGAAGTCCATCAGTGGGTTGAGGCATCTCCGTCAGGATTTTTGCCACGCGGGTTGCCATCTCCTCATCAGATACAACCGGCGGGGTTGCCTGGGTTAATGGCAATGTACAGGCACTTAAGACCGATAAAATGCTCATAAAAAGGATTATTTTTAAAATAGATTTTCTCATCTCTTCTCTCCTCATTTGGAAATCAATTTATATGACGAAATTTTTAAGGTTAACGTTCCAATTACAACTTATATCCAATTTGGCGTAAAAAGCCTTTCCGCCAGGCGATATCTTCTTCACCCTCAATACCCATAGGGCTTAATCCATCAATCACCCCGAGAATTCCTCTTCCCAGATCTGATTCGGCAATGATGACCTCGGTCGGGTTAGCAGTCGCGCAAAATAACGTGACAATTTCCGGAACACGTTTGAGTGCGTGTAAGATGTTTATTGGAAAATATCCTGGAGCAAGAAAAAGAATGAAACTATGACCAGCGCCAATTTTTTCTGCATTCATTTTGGCTAAATCAATCATTTCAGGATTTGTACCGGTAAATCGGATCAAGCACTTGCCAGAGGCTTCACAAAAAGCAAATCCAAACTGAATTCCGGGAACAGTGCTAACCAATACTTCGTGAACATCTTCAACTGTCTTTATAAAATGAGATTGACCCAGGACAAAGTTAATTTCTTCCGGTTTTTCAATCATTACTGTTTTGAGTTCCATTCTTCCTCCAAAATCCACACAAGAATCAGTGCAATTTTCCTACCAGTATTGTAGCAATCTGGTGTGTATTTTCAACGTGATCTTCTACTTATGATTATGGCATAAATTTCTCAATTCGTGTATCTGAATTTGTGTAGAATTGATTTCTTAAAAGAAGAAGTAGATAAGGTAAAATAGAGAGGATTTTAGAAAGGATAATTTTGTTCGAATTAGTATTTTTAGGTACTTCTGCTTCTGCCCCCTCAATTAATCGAAATTTACCCTCCATATTGGTAAAACAAGGCGAGTTTAGATTCCTCATTGATTGTGGAGAAGGAACACAAAGGCAGATATTACAAGCGGGAGTAGGGTTCAAGCGGTTAAATAGGATATTGATCACCCACGGGCATTTGGATCACATCTTAGGTCTGGCAGGTCTCATTTCCACATTGTTACGGTGGGAAACTATCGAGTCTTTGGAAATTTATGGGGGAAAAGCTGCCCTAAACCGTGTTCAGGATTTAATCTATGGGGTGGTCTTGCGTGGCAATCATACACCATTCGACCTTTCTTTGGTGCCAGTGGAAGAGGGCGTCATTATTGAAGAAAAAGAATTCAGTGTGACTGCGATTCCGGTTCAGCACCGTGGCCCAGATAATTATGGATACTTATTTCAGGAAAAAGGCAGATATCCTTTCCTGCCTGAAAAAGCTGAGGCACTTAACATTCCTTCCGGGCCATGGCGCAGAGATCTGGTAAATGGGAAATCAGTGACATTGCCGGATGGAAGAAAAATTTCTCCGCAAGAAGTGCTGGGGGATTATAAAGCAGGTACTCGTATGGTGGTTCTGGGAGATATTGCCGAAACTGACTCTTTAGTAACCTATTGTGATCAGGCAGATGTTTTGGTAACAGAAGCGACCTATTTGGAAAGCGAAGCGGAGATGGCACAGCAATTTGGACACATGACAGCGCAACAATCAGCTAAATTGGCAGCCAAGGCAAATGTCAAACAGCTCATTCTGACCCATTTATCGAGACGATATCGAGAAAGGGATGTTCTGGCAGAGGCACAGGTGGTTTTTCCCAACACAATTGTTGCTCGTGACTTTGATACATTTGTAATTAAAAAGGATGAACAACCAGAACAGTTAATTTCTCCATAAAGAAAAAAGAAGGCATCTATGAAGGAGAAAATAAAGGGGTAAACCATCCGAAATAAATAAGATAGATTTTGTCCTCTTAGTAAATTTTATTGACATCAATTTACCAATATGATAAACTTTTTTTGTTAGTGACTAACCCCACTAGCGGTACTCTTATCCAGAGAGGCGGAGGGAACGGCCCGATGAAGCCTCGGCAACCAAAAACTTAACTGTTTTTAAGGTGCCAATTCCGACAGAATGATCTGGAAGATGAGAGGGAAACATTCCGAAAAGTATTGGATTGCCCCTCGCCGACCGGAGGGGTAATTTTTATTTATGGAGGTATACAATTCAATGACTACAACTTTTATGAATTCACCGAAATACCTGTTCACTTCAGAATCGGTGACAGAGGGCCATCCTGATAAGATGTGTGATCAAATCAGTGATGCTGTATTGGATGCCTGTTTACAGGATGATCCCCGTTCACGCGTGGCATGTGAAGTAGCCACTAAAACCGGGTTCGTGATGTTATTAGGAGAAATCACCACCAGCACCTTTGTGGATTTTGATAAATTAGTCCGTCAGGTTGTGTTGGATATTGGCTATGATGCCAGCGGCAAAGGCTTCGATGGTAACACCTGTGGTGTACAAGCAGCCATTGCTCAACAATCCGGTGATATTGCTATGGGTGTCGACAAAGCATTAGAAGCAAAAATAGGCGAAGACTCCGAAAAGGAAATTGAGCAGGTTGGTGCTGGTGATCAGGGCATGATGTTCGGATTTGCCTGTAATGAAACCGAAATTTTAATGCCAATGCCGATTTATCTAGCTCATAAATTAACCCTCAGATTAACCGAAGTACGCAAGAACGGGACCTTACCCTGGTTACGACCTGATGGTAAAAGTCAGGTGACGATTGAATACCGTTATGGAAAACCAGTCCGCGTAGATACGGTTCTAATCAGTACCCAGCACGCTCCGGAAGTATCCCAGGAAGAAATTCGTGATGCCATTATTGAGCATGTTATCAAACCAGTCCTTCCCGCGGAGTTAGTGGATGGAGAATTGAAAATCTATGTTAATCCAACCGGTCGCTTTGTGATTGGTGGGCCAATGGGCGATGCAGGGTTGACAGGTCGCAAGATCATCGTGGATACCTATGGTGGCATGGGCCGGCATGGTGGCGGTGCATTCTCAGGGAAAGACCCGACGAAAGTGGATCGCTCTGCTGCTTATGCTTGTCGATGGGTGGCTAAGAATGTGGTGGCTGCTGGACTGGCTGAACGCTGTGAAATCCAGGTTGCCTACGCTATTGGTGTTGCCCATCCTTTAAGTATCAATGTCGAAACATTTGGTACCGGGATTGTGCCGGATGATGAAATTGCCAAGGCGATTGAAAAAGTGTTTGACTTACGCCCCGGTGCAATTATCCGAGATTTGGATTTACGCAAACCGATTTACCGACAGGTAGCTGCTTATGGTCACTTCGGTCGTGATGACCTAAATCTGACCTGGGAAAGAACTGACCGCGTGGAAGAATTGAAAAAGGCCGTAGCGGTATAAGAAACTATCAATAAAAAAACGGTTCGCAATTGCGAACCGTTTTTTTTACTGATCAATAACCTCGTTGTTGGCTTCTGCTCCGTAATCCAACACATCGCGTACATTAGAGTGCGGAAGTGGCGGACTGATGATACCTTTATCCTCCAACTCATCCACCATTCGGGCTGCACGTGTGTAACCAATTCGTAATTTACGTTGCAGCATGGTGATGGATGCCTTGCCTTCACTACGAACGAATTTAATCGCTTCTTTTAATAACGGATCGCCATCATCTTTTTTCATCTCTTCAAATAGTGGTACCTGTTTCAGTGATGGGTCATCCGGGATATTCGCAATAGAGTTTTTTTCCCCTTCGCTCACTGTTGGGGCAGTCGTTTGGACGTTCATCGCCTGCAAGCGCCAATAATCTACCGTTCGTGCAATTTCCTGATCAGTAATATATACACCTTGTAAACGCACTGGGGCGGCAGCATCAGGTGCCTGGAAGAGCATATCCCCTCTACCGAGGAGACGTTCTGCGCCGGGTTGGTCAAGAATTACACGGCTGTCTATCCCCGAGGCTACTGCAAACGCGATACGAGCCGGGAAATTGGCTTTAATAAGACCCGTAACCACGTCGGTGGAGGGTCGTTGGGTTGCCAACATCAGATGGATACCAGTGGCACGGGCTAACTGTGCTAGGCGAGTGAGGGCACGCTCAGTTTCATCTGGCGCGAGCATCATCAAATCAGCCAATTCATCAATCACCACGACCATGTAAGGAAGTTTATCCGCATGGGCATTGTTATATTCAGCGATATTGCGGGTTCCAACCTGAGAAAAGCGATGGTATCGGGCATCCATTTCACGTTGAACCCACTGCAATGCGCCGACCACTTTTTCGGTGTCGGTGATAACTGGAGAAAGCAAATGGGGAATGCCGTTATAACCTGTCAGCTCAACCCGCTTTGGATCCACCAAAATGAGACGCAGATTGGCGGGAGAATTGTTGAGGAGTAAACAACACAAAATTGAGTTCACACACACTGATTTACCTGAGCCGGTCGTCCCGGCAATTAATAAGTGAGGTAATCCGGTCAGATCCGAGGCAATTGGTTCTCCGGATACATTCATCCCCAGGGCGATGCGCAGAGGAGATTTTTTCTGGCGGTAATTTTTACTTTCCAGAATTTCCATCAAGGTGACTCGGTTTGCTTCACTATTGGGCACTTCAATCCCTACAAAACTATGGCCGGGAACTGGAGCCTGGATGCGAATACGTGGTGCTGCTAACGCCAATGCCAAATCGTCTGCCAGGTTGGCAATCTTACTGACTCGCACACGAGTTTTCCCGACTCTTGATTCAACGAATAATGGTTCCACACCAAATTGTGTAATGGTGGGACCACGTTTAATTTCAACCACCCGTGCAGGAGCGCCAAAGGAGGTGAGCGTTTCTTCAATCAGATTGGCACGTTCTTTATCGATGTTGCTTTCTAAACTGATGGTAGTCGCCGGGTCGAGGATCGTTTTGAAATCAGGTAACTTCCATTGGGTTGAACTCGAACCTTGTGTGACAGATGGTTGCATTCGATCGGAGGAGGTTGTGGCTGTGGTATGCGGTTTGTCCTGATAAGACGTCGTTGGCTTTGTTTGCACTGTAGAATGGGTTGTTTCTATTGTAGGTTTCGGTTGTCTCGTTTGACTGCTAGCTGTTGATTCCAATGGAATGAAGTCATCTTCCATCAATTCATTGACCTGAGAAGGATGAATAGTTTGTGTTTTGTGTTGGTAGGAAGGTTGGGTTTTGGCATTTCTCGATTTTTGCCATTGTTCCCATTTCACATTCAATTTTTCGAAAGCTGGTTGTAATTTTCTAAAAATGTCCGGGATGGATAGGTCGAGAGTTAGCCCTAAGGCAATCAGAAGCCAGGTCGACACCACCACCACTGCACCAGCTTTTCCTAACCCTCTGGTGAGCATGATATCAAAAAATGCGCCAACATAGCCTCCCCCTTGACCTGCTTTTGCAGTTTCCCAGCCTCCCTCAGAAAATAGATGTAGCCAGGAAAGTAAGTTCAGGTACAGAAGGATAATACCAACAATCCGTTCAGTGGATAAAAGAGGTAACCTCTCAACATTTCGCAGCACCAACCAGATTCCCACTACCAGCAAAGCCAGGGGAAGTACGAACGTTCCCCAACCCGCCACCTGGGAGATAGATTGGATCCACCATCCTGTCACGGTGCTGCGTTGGGAGGAAATCAGGGACAAAAGTGTCAGAAAACCAATCAAAGCCAGAATGATTCCGACGATGTCCAGTTTTCGCTCATTCGAGATTTTACTCCATTGCCACCCAGCTTTTGAGGTGGTGCGACGCGGACTTCTTACTCGGCTCTTGGTGCTGGAACGGGATGAACTACTCTGACTTCTGGACGATGATTTTGAGCTGTTTGATCTTGATCGGGTACTGCTGGAAATTGGTTTTCGTGCCAAAAGAGGACTCCAAAACGGAAATGTTGTTCTAATTATAACAAATTCTATCTCAAGGCATTACGTTATTGGAATGATAATAATGGATGTGAATAGAAAACAGAAGGATTATCAGAAATTCTATGATTCTGATAAAAGTGAATCAATTGCTTTTTTGGTCGCCAAGAACGCTATTGCTGGCAGTTGATCTAATGGAAAGAAAGCCACCTCATCCGCATCATCACCGGCTTTTAATTCTCCTCCGATCACCTCAGCGTCATAAACGATAACAATATCAGCTCCTCGATCATGCTCGCGACCACTGATGATCTGCCTTAATCCTTTAATTTTTACCACTAACCCGGTCTCTTCCATGGCTTCACGGATGGCAGCATCTTCCGGTTTTTCACGGGCATCTACAAAACCAGCAGGGAGTGTCCAATCCCCTTTGTTGGGGCTAAAAATCCGACGTGCCAATAAAATGGAATCGTTTTTCTGTATTACAACGGCAGCAGCAACTTTTGGATCTTCAAAATGGACCCATTTACAGGAAGGGCAGGCAGCACGATCTTTGCCATATACTTCTTTTTCTATCGTAGGAGTGCCGCAATGGGGACAGAATTTATATTCCTGTTTGTGAGGATGATCCACTAAAATGGCCTTCTGCGCAGGATAATTGCTGTGATTGCAGAAATGATTGCAATACTTCCCAATAATATTTGGCTAAATCGCAACCATGGGAAAGGTTGTGATAATGTTTCAATTGGTTTGTCGTAAGATTGTTCAAGAATGCTGAATACTGAAGAGTTGAAGGCTTCAGTTTCTTCAGCAGAACGGATTCCTAAAATGGGGCCAGTACCGGTGATTGGTTCCAAGTCTTCTGAACCGGCTTCCTTGCTGGCGATACTGGGTGCAGGTTCTTCAACCGGCATTTCAGGAGATTCTATTGGTTCTTCAGCGCCGCCTCCCATAGGTAGAGATGATCCTTCAAGTCCTAAGGTTGGATCGCCCCCCCCGCCACCAACACCGCGAGGTCCAGGTGCGCCCCATTCGATAATCAAAGGGGCACCAGAAGAATCGAATGCTTGATCTTCTGCCATTGGGGCTGCTTCCATCGCTAGCATTTCATTTTGTTCAATAGATTTCGCCATCATACCCCCCTGGAGAATACCAGGAAGGAAATCCAAAAGCAGCACCACCACCAATAAAACCGCTGCAATGGCGGAGGCAAAGGAAAAAAATGGGATCAAAGGTTTCTTTGCTGGTCGGATGTTGGCTGCCATTTCTGGTGTCAGGGTGAAATTCCTGGGGACAGGGATTTTCCTGGCATGTTGTAGTAAAAAACGAGTTTGTTGTAGATCCAAAAAGACCTGTTGTAACTGTGGTTCGTTAGCCAGCCGTTGTTTAACAACTAAAATTTCCTGGTCGGATAATTGCTTGTCCAGGTAATTTGATATTAGTTGCCAGTCCTTTGGTGAGTAGTTCATATTCATTCAGTTCCCTCACCATCTAGACGAAAAATATCAGGCAAAAGTTCCCTGAAAAATTGTAAACACTCTCTTAATTTTCCACGTGCACGTGCAAGGCGACTCTTGATTGTGCCTAATGGCAGTCCGGTGGAATCAGACACTTCCTGGTAATCCATTCCTTGAACATCCACCATCACAACAACCAGGCGGAAATCCTGTTTCATGGATTGCAAGCAATTTTGTATTGCTCCTTCTAATTCTGAAGATTCCAGGACTTCCTCCGGAGATGGGTTATCATCTTTAAGCCAGGAGGGGGATTCAATTTCTTCCTCACCTTCCGGATCATAAGGTTCAAGGGGGGTGGTCGGCCTTCTCTTTTGGCGGCGGATTTCATCCAGGCATGTGTTGGAAACGATACGCATGACCCAGGATTTGAAAGAACCACCACGATAACTGGATAAGGCTTTATATGCAGAAATAAATGCATTTTGGGTAGCATCTGAAGCCATATCTGGGTCCCCGAGCATACGGTAAGCCAGGTTAAATGCCATTTCCTGATACTCAAGCACCAGTCGGTTAAAGGCGTTTAAATCTCCTCGTTGTGCTTCTAGTGCCAGTCCAATTTCATCCATATTCATTCTTTCTGATGGCATTTCCCATGAATTGCATTCTCAAGCTTGATTATAGCAGAGCTTCTTTCCTGTGCAAGAAATCATCATCTACAGATAGGCAATAATTATGACCAAGCTCCATCATGTATTGAATAACCGGAAACGTTTATAATTGCAGCTAACAAATTAGATTATTAGCTAACTCTTCATTGTATCAGGTGTAAATGCGAATACCGGGATTGAACTATCTTTATTCATTTATTTATCGCTGGTTTAATGTTCCGGTGACAGCCCCGGAAATTAACCGTCTCAATTTCCGGAATGTGCAAATTGATGCAATCGGAGTTGGGCTCGCCAGTACCGGAGCTCCCTTCCTACCGGTTTTACTGGCTCGATTGGGGGCAACAACACTGGAAGTAAGCCTCCTGACCTTTATGCCTGCCTTGACTGGGGTTCTGCTCGCCATTCCCCTTGGTCAATTTTTGGAAACAAGAAAAAATATTGTTCCCTGGTTCAGTTTCGCACGTTTAGCTGTTTTGTTGAGTTATGGCTTTACCGGGTTGGTCGTCATTCTTTTTCCAAATGCAACTGCTATTTTGGGGATCCTCGGATTATGGGCAATAGCCACAGTTCCCCAAACCATCCTGAGCATTTGTTTTTCAGTGGTCATGAACCAGGTGGCTGGCACCAAAGGACGATTTGAGTTAATGTCCCATCGCTGGTCGATTTTAGGGCTGACGAATGCATCCACAGCTTTACTTGCGGGGCAATTCCTGGATCGGGTGGCATTTCCACTGAATTATCAGATCTTCTTTATTACGCTGTCCATTGGTGGGGTTATCAGTTTTTATTTTTCGAGCAAGATTGTGCTGCCCGATAAAACCGCACCAATGAAGAAGGTGAAAAGCAGTCTGAGAGAACGCATCAGATCGTATGTGAAGCTGATCTGGCAGGAAAAGCCTTTTGTATCCTTTATTTGGAAGCGCTTTATCTTCTTAGCAGGTGCTGCCTTGGCTGCTCCATTACTTCCTTTATATTATGTGAGAGAAATTAATGCCTCAGATTACTGGATCGCCTTAATTCAGATTGCAGCCAATACAACCGTGATTTTAGGTTACTTTTTCTGGACAAATCAATCACGAAAACGGGGATCAAGGTTGGTTTTATTAGCCACCACCTTTGGGAGTGCCTTATTTCCAATTCTGGTTGGGGTTAGTCGGCAAGTATGGCCAGTGGTAATATTTTCAGGTCTGAATGGTATTTTTCAGGCAGGATTAAACCTGGTTTTCTTTGATGAATTAATGAAACGAGTTCCACCGGATCATAGCGCTACATTTGTAGCAGCTGCCCAAACCTTGCAGTACTTGTCCATGGTGGTTGCTCCCTTGTTGGCACCTATTCTATCAGAATGGCTTGGATTTTCCATGGCATTACTTTTGGCTGGGGGGGTAAGTGTCCTGGGATTTATTCTCTTCCTGTTAGAAAAACAACAATATTCTTCGGCGAGTTATTGATCTGAATTTTGGACAACCTTTTTTTGAAGGAAGAAATAAAGCAAGCGCCAGAGAAATAACCCAACCAGAGAAAAGGCGATCATCACCAGCACAAAAATTCCAATGGTAGGGGTGTTGAGTATAAAGCCACGGATCACCACCGCGAGGGGAACACTGAGTACCACAGCCCAGATAATCTTCCACCAATTTATGAGTAAGGAAGGTTGAGCAGGT
>CAYSFA010000103.1:0-11552 GCA_964430025.1 uncultured Anaerolineaceae bacterium
TTGGATAAATCATGCTAAAATTGTCGTTATTAATGAAAAAAGTAGTCCTTTCCACTCTCTTAATGATTTTTCTTGGCGGTTGTTCTGCAATTCAATCCTTGATGGGAAAAAATATTGATGAATTACCAACCGGGACTGTGTTATTTAGTGATTCATTTGAGGATAAAGAAAGTGGTTGGAAGACATATGTCAGCGGAGAATCCTATATTTTGTATCAAGCAGGTGGACTGTTATTCCTGATTGATCAAACTCATACGGATTTTTGGTCTTCACCTGGTTTGAACTATTCAGATGTTCGTGTGGAGGTTGAGGCGATCAAAGTTTCCGGGCCGGATGATAATGCCATAGGCGTAATCTGCCGGATGGTTGACGAAAAGAATTATTATGCTTTTGTCATCAGTAGCGATGGATATGCAGGAATTTATAAAGTTGTCGAAGGTGAATACACTTTACTAAATTCACCAACGATGGAATATTCTTCATCAATTCATCAGGGAGAGGCGGTGAATTATTTATCTGCTACCTGTGCAGGCAATCGATTGACTTTTGATGTCAATGGTTCAAATCTTTTTACGATTACAGATCAGGAATTCCAGGATGGTGACATTGGGTTAATTGCAGGAAGTTTTGAGTCACCCCAGGTAAATATATTTTTTGATAATTTATCCGTATTTACACCTTAAGGAAATCAAGTGAAAGTTTTTTTTGATACGATTGGTTGTCGTTTAAACCAAAGTGAAATTGAAATTATGGCCATGCAATTCAGAAAAGCAGGACATACTGTTACTGGAGATTCCCAGCTGGCTGATTTAGTAATTGTAAATACATGTACTGTTACGAGTGCTGCTGCTTCTGATTCAAGGCAAAAAATACGCCATGCATCCAGAAACAGCAATGCTCAAATTATTGTAACGGGTTGCTGGGCAACATTAGAACCAGACGCCGCATTAGCTTTACCTGGTGTGGAGAGCGTGGTGCTGAATCAGGACAAAGATAATTTGGTATCCGATTATCTAAAAATTACCCCAATGGTGTTTGATTTGGAACCTTTAGCGCGTGAACCTATTCCTGGAGAACACAAAAGAACCAGAGCATTCATCAAAGTTCAGGATGGTTGTGATAATTTTTGTACTTTCTGCATTACGAAGGTCGCTCGTGGAAAGGGGTTGAGCCGTCCTCTCAATGAAGTGTTGGATGATATAAAACAAGCTTTGGATGGTGGAGTGAAAGAAATCGTACTCAGTGGAGTTCATTTAGGTTCCTGGGGTAAGGATTTTCATCAACAAAAACACCTACATGATTTAATTGAAACCGTTCTCACCAGAACGGATGTACCGAGATTAAGGCTATCCTCATTAGAGCCCTGGGACCTGGGAGAATCTTTTTTTAGCTTGTGGGAGGATTCTAGGATGTGTCCGCACTTACATTTACCACTTCAATCTGGGTCAAAAACCATCCTGAAACAAATGGCACGTAAAACAACGCCAGAGAAATTTATGCGGATCGTTGAAGATACCAGAGCGGTAGTATCTGATATGGCAATCACAACTGACATAATCGTAGGATTTCCTGGAGAGACTGATGAATTATTTGATGAATCATTACAATTTGTGAGAGATGTGAATTTTGCTGGGGGTCACGTTTTTCCATTTTCTGCACGAACAGGGACACCTGCAGCTAAGTTTGATGATCAGATCCAAAAAGCGATAAAAAAACGAAGGTCAGCTGCAATGCGGGCAGTGGTTGCGGAGATGACTCATCAATACCAAGCATCCTATATTGGAAAAACAGTCGAGGTGCTGTGGGAAAATGGGGAGGAAATGCCGGAAGGTGGCTGGTTGATGAAGGGATTAACTGGAAATTATTTGCGCATTGCCACATTATCGAAAACAAATATCTCGAATAGAATAAGTTTTGTTGACCTTAAATGGTTTCAAAATCAGAATATTTTTGGAAACCTGATTTAATCCAACAATTACCAAACTGGAATTATTTATGGACTTCAATTAAATTTGGAAGATTTTCATTGGTTATGGTATTCTTTTTAAAATAAAAACCTAGAATCTCATTATTAGAAACCATATTTCAATTTAACAATGGGGAACAATGAAAAAATTCTTCACATTATTTTGGAAAAAATTTCGAATAATTTTTGACAATAATTCAATAATGTTATTGATGACTGCCTTAGGAATCTTTACAATCACTTTGGCAAATATCTCTCATGCTTATATCGGTAGTTTTTCAAGATTTGGCGCAGATGATTTCTGCACTGCAGGAAAATTAAATTCATTAGGATTTTGGAATGCTCAGTCTTTCTGGTACAACAATTGGACTGGAAGATTTTCTTTTACGTTTTTTGTTTCAGTGCTTGAATTATTTGACTCGAGAATATCAGCAGTTCTGCCTATTCTACTAATATTGTTTTTGACAATTTCAATATTTGTCTTTGTAAACCAATTATCGAAAAAATTATTTCAAACGAATTACATTATTTACAGTCTTTTTATTACTTCAGCCTTGGTATTCATGGTGCTTTTTACAATTCCAAATATTGGCCAGAACCTTTATTGGATGACCGGTTCAATCACATATTTCTTACCAATAATTTTATTTTTCTTAGTATGTTCTTTATTAGTAAACGATAGAAATTATTCCATCTATAAAGCGAAAAGAAATTTCAATTATTTAATAATCTTCTTTTTTTCATTTTTATTAGGTGGTTTCTCAGAGGTAATGAGTGTGCTGTTGATCTTATTATTTTTGTTAATTGGTTTTTTCAATCTAATAATAAGTAAATCAAAGAAATTGCCTTGCGAGCTAATTCCAGCAATAATTGGAGCATTTATTGGATTGGTTCTTATGGTAATAGCTCCAGGAAACTCAGTTCGATTGAGTAACCATCTTCCCCATCCTACATTTTTTGCATTGTTAACAAATGGGTTAGTTTTATCTTCAAGATTTATATTTCTTTGGTTTGTAAAAAATATTCACATCATATGGCCAATAATTACTGTTGTAATTGTTGTAGGTGTATTTTTAAAATCTCATCAAAAATTATCAGATTTTCCAAAACAAAACATCTCCAAAATATCAATATTATTCATAATTTCTAGTTTGTTGTTGGTCTATATAAGTTATCTGCCTTCTATTTGGGCAACTGCAAAACCACCTGTAGATCGTGTATTGATTTTTCCAGTGGTTATATTAAGTTGTTTAGTAATCTTACTTAGTCTTATTATTGGCTTTGAGTTAGGGTCAATTATTCGGTTAGATTCATTTAAAAAATCTCCCTTTTTAAAATTAGTTTTGATTTTTGTTTTCATTTATTTTTTACTAGGTGTTCCTTTTTATCAGGCTAGGATCAATTTTGCGAATCGAGCTGAGGCTAAAACATTTGCAGAAAAGTGGGAGCTTAGAGAAACCCAAATTGCTGACCAGATAAAGGATGGAAAAACTGAGTTGTTAGTAAATATGATACCAACCAATATATTAAATGTTGAGCATATACAAGAAGACTCAGGTCATTGGATTAATATATGTGCAGCAGAATATTATGGAGTAGACAAAATTATTGCTAAGTAACTCATAGCATCCAAATTAAAAAGATAAAAATTGGTTAGTAAATGAATACATGATTAAGTAAAAAAGGTTCGCAGGAAAGTGTGCGAACCTTTTAGATTAATTATTTATTAATTTTTACTTCACTATGATGGTGATCGGCAGGTTGCAGAGGGTGGTGCTTCCGGTAGTGAGTGCCCAGTTTGTGGTGTAAGTTCCAGGATTGTGTGGAGCCAACATATCAACACGAATTTCTATTTTGTCACCTGATTTGACTTCGGTTGAGAGATCAAATATTTTGTCATATTTGTGTAATTCGGTACCACGGACAAATTTATAATCAACTGTTCCAGCTTCCCAGGTTTTTCCACTTATGTTTTTGATCGTCCAGATGGCATCAAAATCTTCACCTGGGTCCATAACTGTTGAAAGTTTTGGAGAGATGGTAAGGTCACACAGTGCATTGCTAACCGGGGTAGCCACTGCTGGAATGGTTCCACTTGTTACATTTTTGAACGTGTTGTAAGCAAAATTTCCATTCGAACTATCTAATCTCACTGTTATCTGTTCAACATCTTTTACAGATTCTGGCAACAATACCGTAAATTTGAAAGTTCCACCGTTTCCAGAATTGATTGTTCCAACTTCCACATAATCCTTGAAAAAGGTATCAAAAGGACCAACACGGATATTGAAAACTTCCTGTGAAGGGAAATTTTCAGTTTGAACTGTTACAGCTGTATTTTTTTCAATTCCAATAATACTAATCAATGGTTTTGGCTTTGTGGTAGCTGTTGCAGTTGGAAGTGCTGTAGGCAATACCACTGTTGTTGCAGTCGGAGCCAAAGTTGAGGTTGGTGCTGGTAGGTCAGTAGGAACACTTGTATTGGTTGGTTCAATGATTGGGGTGTCTGGTTCTGTAGGTTCCGTCGGTTCAGCTGTTTCTTCAACATTATCATCTATTTCAGCGGCTAAGGTTTGTGCGACCTCTGTTCTCATTTCATTTAGAGCTTTTTCAATTTCCTCTGGTGGTACAGTTGGTGATACCCCTGGAACACAGGCGACCAACGTCATAATCACGAAAATGGCAAGTAATAATTTAATAGGTTTCATATTAATTCTCCTTCTTTTATTCATGTCCAATATATTAGACGAATGCATTATAAATAAAGTTCCAAAAACTTGGAGAATTATTTCACAAATACATAAATGAGAATCTAAATTGTGTTTTATTTTATTAGACTTGATGTTTGACCACAATGTGTCGTTGCGGTATAATAATCGCTTGTCAGTTTTCTGGCACAAAATATTAAATTGAAAGGAAAACTATATGCCCAAACGGACATACCAACCCAAGAAGAAACATCGTATTCGTGTGCATGGTTTTCGTGCCCGCATGGCAACCAAAGGTGGTCGTAATGTTTTAAAACGACGTCGCCTGCGAGGTCGAAATCAATTAGCTGTAAGCTTGCCGCACGTAAAAAGAATCAGCTGGTAACAGCAATTCTTTGTTCGTATGAAACCTGTCAAACATGCTATCGAACAGACAGGTAAATGAGTGAAACGCGAATTTCGATTAACCCGATCAAGCGAATTTTCGAGCGTGAAGAAATGTGGAAAGTCATTTCCGCACTCAATAATCGTATTGATCAAATTGCCAAACCCTGATGGGTTACTCAGAATTGGAGTATCTGCTGGTAAGGCTGTTGGAAATGCTGTTACAAGAAACCGAGCGAAACGCCGGATGCGAGCCAGTTTGAGCTTATTGATGAAATATATTCAGCCTGGTTGGGATCTGGTGTTTCTTGCAAGAAAACCTATCGTAAGTGTTGATTTTAATCAGATTATTACAGCCGAAATCCAACTGCTAAAACGTGCGGGACTGTTAGAGGATGAAGTGGAGCCGAATGAGCTATTTACACGAATATCCGAATGAGCCCCCATTAAAAGAACTGCCATTGACCATCATGAATTTTCCAAGATGGTTACTTTTGGCTTTAATTCGTTTATACCAGAAATTGATTTCACCAGCATTACCAGCAAATACTTGCCGTTTTTATCCTAGTTGTTCACATTATGGGTATCAAGCAATATATAAACACGGTGCAATTAAAGGTTTATTCATGGCAATTTGGCGAGTATTGCGTTGCAATCCATTTAATCCTGGCGGTTACGATCCTGTTAAATAAGGCAGGTTTCCCGGAATATTCTTAGTAAAGAAATTAAAGAGTTCAATGAAGAAAAAAATAATATTAATTTCAATGTTTTTATTGCTGGCGTTCACTTTGTCCGCATGTAGCGGAGTAATGAACGCAAGTGGATGGCCTGGAATTTCTGGAGACAATGAGTCAGTTTACGTGGCTTACTCAAATGAAGTCTATTCATTACGATTGAAAGACGGAAATTTGAATTGGCGTTTTCCAGATAAAGTTGAAGCCGCGAGAACATTCTTCGCTAATCCCGCAATTAATGATTCAATTTTGGTTGTTGGTGATTACAAAAACACATTACATGCATTGGATTCTCGGACAGGGGTCACCCAATGGACATTTGAAGGTGCGAAGAATCGTTACATTGGCGGTGCTTTGATCGTTGGAGAAACAATTCTTGCTCCAAATGCTGACCATAACTTGTATGCACTGGATTTCAATGGAAATTTAAAATGGAAATTTGAAGCTCGTCATGCTTTGTGGTCAACCCCTATAGCAAATGAAAATGCAGTGTTTCTCTCTTCAATGGATCACTACTTATATGCAATTGATATTCGGGATGGATCGTTGATTTGGGAGATTGATTTAGGGGGAGCCATCGTTTACAGTCCATCTTTGGATACAGACACCATTTTCGTCGCAACACTCGCAAATGAAGTGATTGCCATCGACACAACCAATGGTACAGTCAAATGGAAGAATTTGGCAGAAACTGGCCTGTGGTCTCAACCAGTCTATCACGATGAAATGGTTTATTACGGTGATACTGGTGGAAAAATATTTGCTGTAAACGCTAGTGATGGTGCTCTTGTTTGGGATTATCTGATGGGAGAAATGGTTTCAGGTGCTCCGGTTGTTATGCCAAGTGGAATAGTTTTTGCAGGTGAGGATGGAAAATTGATTGCGTTGAATTTTGATGGAGATGTTCTTTGGACGCGTTCAATCACTGGAAAATTGTACACTGGGCCGGTAGTTGTTGATGAATTAATGGTTTTAGGGATTTCTCAAGGTTCTGAAGTTCTGAAAGCTTTTGATTTCAATGGCAACGAAATTTGGAAATTTACACCTGAAAAGTAGAGGTAGGTAAAAAATGTGGGATGCAATTGTAATCACCCCCTTTATTAATGCACTATTGTTTATTTACAGTTTTGTTGGAAAGAATTTTGGTATTGCGATTATTCTCTTCACTCTCCTGATTCGATTAATTACTCACCCCCTAATGGTAAAACAGATAAAAGGGGCTCAGGGTATGCAGAATATGCAACAGGATGAGGATTGGAAAAAAATTCAGGAAAAATATAAAGGTGATAAAGAAAAATTAGCCCAGGAACAAATGAAGTATTACAAGGAGAAAGGCATTAATCCTTTTGCTTCTTGTTTGCCTACCTTGATCCAATTTCCGATTATTATCGCTTTATATCAAAGCATTATCGCTGCCTTGGCAGCAACACCAGTCGAGGTATTGAATTTGGTTCGACATGTATATGCAAATTTCCTTGATGTTTCCTCTTTAATTCCACTGAATAGTCAGTTCTTGTGGATGGATCTGGGACAACCAGAGAGATTGAATTTACCATTCCTTCCATTTGGAATACCAATTTTGGCAATCCTGGTGGTAGTGTCCACTTATGTTCAATCCAAATTGATTCAACCCCCATCTACCAACCCAAAAGACCAAACAGCCATGATGGGAAACATGATGAACATTTATATGCCATTTTTTATGGGGTATTTAGCGCTAACTTTAGCGTCTGGTCTCTCATTGTATTTCTTGGTTTCAAACCTGCTTGGTATCGGCCAATATGCTTTGCTAGGAAAAGTAAATTGGCGAAACCTTATTCCAGGTCGTAAACCAGAGACCTCTCCAACAATGAAAAAGAACAGGAAGTGAGATACTATGGATTTCAAAAAGATTACTCAAGAATTTATTGCACCAACCGTTGAAGAAGCAATTGAAGAAGGTGCGAAACAATTAGGGATCAATGTAGATCAGTTAGATGTCGAAGTTCTCGATCAGGGAAGTAAAGGATTGTTTGGATTAGGAAGCCGACAGGCTAGAGTGAGACTGTCCATTAAAAACGGAGCACAAGAACCAAAAACACCAGTTAAAGAGGAATTCAATCAAATAAAAGAACCTGCTGAAAAACCTGGTGTTCAAAAAGATCAGCAAAAAGACAAAGTTCTCCAGTTAGCTGAGGATGTAGTCTCAGACCTTCTCCAAAAAATGCATGTGGAAGCAGCAGTCGATGCTAAATATTTACCACCAGTTGATGAGAAAGATCAAAAAATGGTGGAAGTGGAAATCTTAGGAAAAGACCTCAGCATATTAATTGGTAAGAGAAGTGAAACCCTAAATGCTCTGCAATATATTAGCAGTTTAATTATCGCAAAAGAGCTTGGAGAATGGATACCACTTATGATTGATGTTCAAGGGTATCGAGAACGTAGGGAAAGACAATTAAAAGTGCTGGCAAGACGAATGGCAGAACAAGTTGTTCACACTGGCAGAAGACAAAATTTAGAACCAATGCCAGCAAATGAACGTCGTGTGATCCATTTAGAATTGCGTAATCATGCGAATGTTACAACTGAAAGTGTTGGTGAAGAGCCGAACCGCAAAGTTACAATCGTATTGAAAAAACAGTAAGTTTGGATAAGAACGTTGATTCGTTTCGACGTTCTTATTTTATTTAAGGTAAGAGAGGAGTCAACATGAAAGCTGTTGATGTCATTATTAAGAAAAGAGACAATCAGGAACTCACTAAAGAAGAAATTGAGTTCTTCATCAATGGATTCACGAGTGGAGATATACCAGATTATCAGGCTTCAGCCTGGGCAATGGCTGTTTTGATTAATGGTATGACTGACCAGGAAACAACGAACCTCACTTTAGCGATGGCTCATTCAGGGGAGATCCTCGACCTATCAAATGTGGTCGATATTTGTCTGGATAAACATTCTACCGGTGGAGTTGGGGATAAGACAACGCTCGTAGTGGAACCTTTGGTGGCAGCTTGTGGATTACCCTTTGGAAAGATGTCTGGACGGGGACTTGGTTACAGCGGCGGAACATTGGATAAGATGGAATCAATTCCAGGCTATCGCGTTGATCTGACTCAGGATGAATTCATCAATCAACTTAAGCAAATTGGAATTGTTTTATCCGGTCAAAGTGGTGATTTAGCTCCGGCCGATGGAAAATTATATGCCTTAAGGGATGTAACTGGTACGGTACCTTCAACTCCATTGATTGCATCATCGGTGATGAGTAAGAAAATCGCCGGTGGTGCTCAGGTAATAGTTCTTGATGTTAAAGTTGGCGTTGGGGCTTTCATGACCACCTTATCCGATGCCAGAAATCTTTCAAGGTTACTCGTTTCCATAGCTCAAATTAGCGGCAGAAAAGCTGTCTGTATGCTTTCGGATATGAATCAACCTTTGGGGAGCGCCGTTGGAAACGCCCTGGAATTATTAGAAGCGATTGACACATTACATGGGGGTGGACCAAATGACTTTGTGGAACACTGTTTATCAGCTGCAGCCTATTTGGTTATGTTAGGGAAAAAAGCGAAAAATCTCATTCAAGCACGTCAAATGGTGGAAGATGTCCTTAAGAATGGAAAAGCCTGGGAAAAATTCCGCCAGATGGTTATTGCGCAAGGGGGAGATGTGCGATATATTGATGATCCTGATCTTTTACCTAAAGCTAAATTTATTGAAACAACCAACGTAGAGAAAAATGGTTATGTTCATTGGATAGATGCTCGAATTATTGGTGAAACAGCTGTAGATTTAGGAGCAGGTAGAGCGAAAAAAGGTGATCCAATTGATCATTCAGTTGGTATTATCATTCATCATAAAGTTGGTGATTATGTAATTGAAGGTGAACCGTTATTTACTATCCATGCGAATTCACTTGAAAATTTGGAACAAGCCAGACAAAGGTTGTTGACCGCTCACCAGATAAAAGACGAAGAATGTAAACCTTTACCTTTGTTCTATGAAATTGTGGATTAAGGTATTTGAAAAAATACACTTAACATGAATGTGTTTTGATTTATGATTATTTTAAATGTAACCAGTTCAACTAATCCATGAACTAACGGAGTGATTTATGGTAATAAATAATCCTCGATTTTTAAGAATTTCCTCGATCATACTTTTTTCCATAGGCATCGTTTTTGGGTTATTTCTTTGGACTGGATCGGTTTGGGCTGATCTTGAAGGATATATGTTTCAACCAGCCACCTATGCTGAACAATCAGAATACTACCTCAGATGTCCAAATCTGATTACGACATCTGATTTTGGAGTCATTTCTTTAGGTGTAGAGAATACCAATGACAAAGATGCTCGAAAAATAGTGAGGGGGTTTAAAACACTAGGCTACTTGATTTATATTGCTTCGGATGAAACCATTTTGGAATTAAAACCAGGTGAATCCGAAGTCGTCCATTGGTATGTTTACCCGGACGATGCTGCCTGGAACCGGTTTGTATTGTTCAGAACTAATATTATTAGCAGTGTTGGAACAACACTCTCTACCGCGTCATGTGGGGTGATGGTCATTAATGTGCCTTTTCTCAATAGCAATCAATTCTTGTTTTTCGTTTTGTTAGCCGGGACGATATTCATCACCATGGGGATCTTCTTAATGTATCGCTCCTCAAAACTCGCAGAGCAACAAGATTTTTTTGCTGAAAAATTAATGATTGTCCTTACTTTGGTACTGATCATTGGATTGTTACTAAGTCTATTTGGTCAATGGTTGATAGGAGGATTCTTATTAGTAGGCATGTATATTTTCCTCATGGTAACGATTGCCCATTATTTACAAAAATCAGTGAAATAGAAAAATAAAGTGAATTAATTGAATTTTTGTTAATTTTCTGGTATGATTTTAGATTACTAATAAAAGCATTGATGGAAACGAGTAGGTATTTCTGATCAAACAGCGAACTCGGAAATGGTGGAAGCCGAGGATGAGAAGAATAACGAAAATCCTTCCGGAGCTTCAATCTGAACCTGATTTCAACAGAAGTAGGTGCGACGAATTCACCAATCGTTATCCTGGTGTGGATCTATCATTTTGATGTATCCAATTGAGTGCTCATTTATGTGAGAACCAGGGTGGTAACGCGGGAAATCCATCTCGTCCCTGAACAGGGATGAGATTTTTATTTTAACCAGGAGGTAAGATGTTTCGACCAGTTTCACCGAAACTCAATATCAATCAGATGGAAGAAAGCATCTTGGATTTGTGGAAAAAAGAAGATGTTTTCAAGAAAACAATGCAGGATAAAGATGGAAAACCTGAATATGTTTTTTACGAAGGGCCTCCAACCGCTAATGGAAGACCAGGTGTTCATCATGTTCTGGCTCGTGCATTTAAGGACATTTTTCCAAGATACAAAACCATGCAAGGATATTATGTGTCAAGAAGAGGTGGATGGGATACCCATGGTCTCCCTGTAGAAATTGAAGTGGAAAAACAATTAGGATTCACCAATAAGCAGGATATAGAAAATTATGGTATCGATAAATTCAATGCACTCTGTCGGGAATCTGCATTTACTTACATCAAAGAATGGGAGCGATTAACAGACCGCATTGCTTTTTGGGTTGATCTTGAAACAGCCTATATCACTTACAAAAATTCTTACATCGAATCAGTGTGGTGGATTCTTAAACAATATTGGGAAAAAGATTTGCTGTATCAAGGATTTAAAGTTGTACCTTATTGTCCTCGTTGTGGGACACCGCTCTCAGATCATGAGGTAG
>CAYSFA010000104.1:0-11527 GCA_964430025.1 uncultured Anaerolineaceae bacterium
TTATGGGCGGCAACTATGTTGTCACCTTTCCACTTCTGATTGAAATCTAGATCAATACAGAAGCAAACCCGAGGAAAGGAGGAAGATTAACATGCGTAATTATGAGTTAATGGTTCTATTACAACCTGACTTGGATGAGGCTGCATTCAATGATGTCACATCTAAAATTAATGGTTGGGTGACCGATAGCGGCGGAACAGTTGAAAAAACTGACGATTGGGGAATTCGCCGAATGGCATATCAAATTCAAAAGAAACGCGAAAGCCATTATGTGTTGTTTCATATCAATGTCGAACCAGCTGCTATCAAAGAATTAGAACGTAACATTCGATTCTTGGAAACTGTAGTACGTCATATGGTTTCTGTGGTTTAGTTTACAATTGTTGTTATGATGAGAAATCATCAAGGTGAGGAAGTGTCGGAGATTAAATGGGTAAAGGTTTAAACAAGGTAATGATTATTGGTTACCTCGGTCGTGATCCTGAAATGAGGATAACCCCCTCAGGAAGACCGGTAACTACTTTTGTTATTGCTTGTAACCGTTCATGGAACTCTTCTGATGGTGAACGTCATCTTGAAACTGAGTGGTTCAATGTTGTCACCTGGGGAAATCTTGCTGAAATCTGCAAACAATATTTGTTTAGAGGATTGCAAGTGTACATCGAAGGACGGCTTCAATCTCGGCGCTGGGAAGATACAGAGGGCTGTAAACATACCAGTGTTGAAATTGTGGCAACCGAAATGATGATTTTAGGTGACAAAAAAGACTTGAATCAACAAATTTCTTCATCAAGTATTGATCTTAATGAAAATTATTCCGTATAGGAGAAAACGAAATGACAACTGATAATGGTCAATTTCGAAGGGGTGCTTCAAATCGTCGTGGATTTTCACCAAGGCCAAAGATCTGTCAATTCTGTTCAGATAAAGAGGCTGTAATCAATTACAAAGACGTTGATTTATTGAGACGTTATGTAATGGAAGATGGGAAAATCAGACCACGCCGTCAAACTGGCACCTGTGCAAAACACCAACGAGCAATTGCTGCTGCTGTGAAAAAAGCTCGTTTTATTGCACTTTTACCCTTCGTTTCATCGATGGATGATTAATAATTCATCAAATTTCAAATAAAGGGCATGGTGTGAATTGTTCGCCCATGCCCCTTTTTTCTGAGGTAATTTATGTCGCACTCCTCCGCACCAAAAATCGTATCAAAAAAACACACTGCCAGGTTACAGAAAGAAGAACAAAAGAGAAAAATTCTTCTTATCGGATCCGTGGTGATTTTTGCATTTATTGTAATAATTTTATTGTATGGGATACTCGATCAAACTTTCTTTAAATTGCGAAAACCTGTCGCGAAAGTAAATGATGTCGTCATCTCCTCCGAAGACTTCATTAAAATGGTCAAATTAGAACGCCAGCAAATGAATGCACAGGCATATCAATATGAAAGCTATAAACAGTTCTTCAGTTTTGACCAACAAAACGTCCAGTACTTTGATAGTCTAATCCAACAAATTCAATCGCAAATGGCTATCCCAGAATCTGTTGGGGCAACTGTTATTCAAAAAATGATTGACCAGGAAATCATCAAATTCTACGCTGAGGAAATTGGCAAAACCGTTTCTGATGAAGAAATTCAGGAAGCCATTCAACGAGATTTTGGATTCTTCCCAAATGGAACACCAACACCAGTGAGCACTGTAGCACCGATTCTAACATCAACATTGAATCCAACCCAATATGCGTTGGTAAGCCCCACTCCAACCGTAGAGCCTACTGAGGAGAATTCAGAAGATAATTCTGATTCTGAAACAGAAAATGGGGATCCAGTAGAAACACCAGATACTGAGACAGAGGAGACTACTTCCCCCACTGAAGTGCCAACTGCAACCGTTTATACAGAAGACTTATTTCAGGAAAATTACCAAATCTTCTTAGGTGAATTCAAAAATGTAGGATTTAGCGAAAAAGAAATTATAGATCTTTACCGGGTTCAAATTCTAAGCACTAAAATTTACGAAGAAATCACTGCAGAAGTTCCAACATCTGAAGAACAGGTTTGGGCAAGACACATTCTTGTGGCTACTCAGGAAGAAGCCGAAGCTGTCCTTGAACGTCTGGAAAATGGTGAGGATTGGACACAACTCGCAGCGGAATTATCCACAGACACATCCAACAAAGACATAGGTGGTGATCTTGGTTGGTTTGGATCCGGTCGAATGGTGGAAGAGTTTGAAAATATCGCCTTCTCTTTAGAAATTGGTGAAACCAGCGCACCAGTGCAGACATCCTTTGGATTCCACATTATTCAGGTATTGGGAAGAGAAATGCGTACTCTTGATGGTAGTACTTTAGATCAGAATAAATCAACCTATTTCGCGGATTGGTTAACCAAAGAAAAAGAGAAATATACTATTGAACAATACGATGACGTCTGGACAGAAATCGTCCCAGACACTCCAGCATTTGGTGAACAATAATAAAAATCGGGCGAAAATTTCGCCCGATTTTTTTATCTCACCATTTCTTCACTGACTTCATCTAATTTTAATGAGATCATTTTACTGACAGAATCTCTTCCCATGGTGATACCATAGATTACATCAGCTGCTTGCACAGTATTTCGGTTATGGGTGATGACGATAAATTGAATTTCCTGACTTAATTCTTTCAACAAATCACAAAATCGACCGACGTTTGATTCATCCAAAGCGGCATCCACTTCGTCTAATACACAGAATGGAGTTGGCGATACTTTCAGCAAAGAGAATATCAATGCTACCGCTGTGAGACTTCGTTCACCCCCTGATAAAAGTGATAAACCTTGTTCTCTTCTACCTGGTAAACGAGCTTCGATTTCAATTCCTGTGTTGTTAAAATTTTCCTCATCTGTCAGATACAATTTTGCAGACCCACCTCCAAACAATCGTGAAAAGAGATCTTTAAACTCCAAAGCAACCGCGTCAAATGTTTTTCGGAATTCTCTTTGCATTAACTCGTCCAGTTCAGAAATCACCTGTCTCAGGTCCTGATCCGCCTTCCGTAAATCTTCCACCTGAGTAGAAAGGAATCCATGACGTTCTTTAACAGACAAAAACTCTTCTTCTGCTTCCGGGTTAATCGGGCCAATTCTGCGCATTTGGGCTCTTTGTCTGTTGATGTTCTCCTCTAATGAAGGTTCAATTTCAGTAACTATTGGCAGTTCCTCAACCAGGCCATCAAAAGGTAAAGGATTTGGCCCGGAAATTGAGGTTGTATACTCAAAAGATACCAACCCGAAATCCTCTTCAATACGTCTTCTTAAGTTATCCAGGACATCCTTGTTGCGAGAGTAATCTAATTGTCCTTGGGTAACATATCTTTCAGCGTTGGTTAATGATTGCTGTAACTGGCCCAAATCATGTTGAAGTTTTTCGTATTTTCTTTCGAGATCTTTTAGTTCACTTTCTGCTGGGATAATTCTCTCGCGATCTTTTTCGATCTTTTCCTGTAACGCTTGTTCCAATGCTCTCTTCTCAGCTTTTTCATCATCAATGTCTACTAAGTTGGTTTTAAAATCTTCAAGGCGGCGGATTAAGGATTGATATCTTTTTTTATTTTCTTCAATAGTTGCCTTGTTTTCCGAAAATCGTTTTTGAGCTTCACCTAAAGCACGTTCCACCACCGCTAAATTGGTTCTCCAATGGCCCACTTCCGATTGAAGATCATCCAAAGGCAATTGATTCAGCTTCTCTCTCAACTTGCTTGTTTCTTCTTGTTGTGTAGAAATCCGGTTTTCCAATTCACCGATTTTGTGGTTTGTTAAGTCAATAAGTTCATTGCTGTCAATTATTTGTTTACCTACTGAACCTATTTGGTTTTCAACCCAAAGAATTCTTTGATTTGTTTTCTCCACATCCAGGTTCATTTGGTTTACTAACTTATTTTGTTGAATATAGGCGGATTCTACTTTCTTTTCTTCTGTTTGGGATTTTTCTTCTTCTAAAATGAGATCGGTTAACTCATGTTCGAGACGTTCAATTTTTTTTCTATTTTGGGTAATTTTCCCTTCAATTTGTTTTAATAAATCTAAAATTTCTTGTCTTACACGTGGTCGACTGATAATCGATGAGCGATTTTCTTTACCAGCGACAATGACACCATTCCCATGGAAGATTTCACCAGATAATGTAACCAATCGAATGGAAGAAGGAACTTTTGGAATCGCTTTCAACGCCTGATCTTGATTTCCGATAATGAAAGTATTTCCTAAAAGACACTCGATCACCGATTGATACTGATTTTCAACCGAAACCAAATCACTGGCTTTTCCAATTAATCCGTCAATATTTCCTTTTAATTCTTCTTTGGTCGTTTTTACCAAATCAATCGGTAGTAATACAGCCCTACCTTGGTCTCCTTGAGAGAGAAATTGTATTGCTTCGGAGGGATTTGATTTCTGACGAATAATGATTGAATCTAAATTTTCGCCTAAAGCAGCTGAAATTGAAACTTCATATTTTTCGGGAACTTTGATAATTTCATTCAATGCCACCATTTCACTGGTGAATTTTCCACCACGGATTGCTTTAACTAAGTTCTTTGCGCCAACATTGTATCCATTTAAGTTGTTTTCAGCTTCGTCCAAAGCATCTAGTTGTGCTTTTAATTTTATTTCTTCGGTTTGAAAATCTCTCAAAACTTTGGATTCTTCACGTAATGAATTTTCAATATTTTTGCGGGTCTCTATTAATCTTTCTCGTTTATCTTTGAGAGTTGATAAGGACTTTTCCAGTTGATCAAATTTGTTTTTTTCCTCATCCAGGCGTTTCTGCTGATCAACATAATTAGCCTGGAATTCCTGTTTATCCTTATGTAATTTATCTATGGAAAGCTGTATATTTTTTATTCTCTCATTGAGCTCATTGAGTTTTGCTTTTGCTTGTAATGAACTGGTTTCGTCCTCAACCAATTTCCTACGCTGAATATGAAGTTTGTTCTCAATCTCATTTCTTTGAGCCGATCTTGTGTTCAATTTTTCTGAAGCATTTTTTAGATTAGTTTTAGTCTCAACCACTTCTTCAGAGAGCTTGTCCATATCAGCTTGCAAAGCACTCAAATTCAATTCTTTTGACTTTATCTCTTCTTCAAGACGAATGGAATCAGAATTTTGGTGGTGTTCCTGATCAGTCAAAGACCTTTGTCTTTCCTCTAAAACAGCTAAATCTCGAATTATTTTTTCTAATTCCAAATGATATGAGGAGGATTCAGTATGCAAAATATTAAGTTTTTCCCGTTTGGTAGAGATTTGCTCCCGAGAGGCTGTCAATTCTTTATCAATCAAAGAGTATTGGTCTTTGGCTTTCATCAAAAGTTTTTCGCGTTCTGTCAAAACCAATTTTGATTGCGCTAAATCTTTTTGTGCATTATTCCAATGATATCCATACCAAATTCTTAATAATGCCTGCAAATCAGCTTGTAAGGTTTTATATTCCAGAAATCTTCTGGATTGCCTTTCCAGACTACGTAAGCGAGGTTCCAATTCGCTTAGGATGTCACTCACTCTCTCTAAGTTGTGACGAGTCTGTTCAAGCCTACTCAATGCTTCTTCTCGTCTTGATCTATACAATCCAATCCCGGCAGCTTCTTCAAAGAATTTTCTTCGTTCATCCGGACGAATTGATAATGCTGAATCTACCAACCCTTGACCTATCAGTGTGTAAGTACGCTCAGCTAAACCTGATTGAGCAAATAATTCCTGAATATCTTTTAATCGAATTCGTTGACCGTTTAGCAAATATTCATTTTGCCCATCACGAAATGCCCTACGGCTCACCGTCACCTCAGCATAATCGATGGGTAACCATCCATCTTCGTTATTGAAAGTAATCGCGGAGGATGCCATACCAGCTCTGGAGCGACCTTCACTCCCTGCAAAAATCATATCCTCGGTTTTTCGCCCACGCAGTAAACGATATGATTGTTCTCCCAACACCCATCTTATTGCATCGGCAATATTTGATTTGCCTGATCCATTCGGCCCAACAATTGCTGTGATTTTTCCTGGAAATTCAAAATTTACTTTACTCGCAAAAGTTTTGTATCCATGTAATTCCAATGATTTTAGACGTGAAATCATAAACCTTCTCTCCAGGAGATCAATTTGTTGTATTTTTTTGGCTCTGTACTAGTCCAAGACGAATTAATGCTTGATGAGCTGCCAATTTTGCAGCTGCTTGCTTACTGGGTCCTTCTCCCTTACCATACGGTTCGCCATTAACAATAACTTCAACTTCAAAAATTTTTGAGTGATCAGGGCCATAAGAGTTCTTAGTCACATACGATGGAGCCATATACCCCTGAGATTGTGCCCATTCCTGAAATAAACTCTTCGGATCTTCATTCTTATTATTTAATAAAATATCCTCTGATGCCTCAATCAGCAAAGGCTCAATAAATTCACTCACCGCTGAAATTCCACCATCCAGATAAATTGCCCCAATTAATGCTTCAAATGTGTCACACAACAAAGCAGGCCGAGTACTACCCCCTGCTTGTGATTCCCCACGACCTAACCGTAATGAATTACCTAAATTTATCTTGACCGCAAAATCAGCTAATTGTTCAGTGTGAACCAATGCCGACCGCATTCGTGTAAGGTCACCTTCAGGCATTTCGGGAAAATGATGATACAACCAGGAACCAACCACAAAATCCAAAACTGCATCTCCAAGAAATTCCAGACGCTCATTATCCTCCAATGCTTCAGGATGCTCATTGAGATATGATCGATGTGTGAGAGCCCGACTTAAGAGCAACCAATCAGTGATTCGTAAACCCAGTCTCTTCGCTAAGTCTTGAGGGTTCTCAATATTTGATGCGCTATTTTCACGCTTCATACTTATCCTCCCAAGAACTTATAATGCGAAAACCACCTCATTAATAAATCAAGTAGCTTACGCCCCAAAAGTTCTTAAAAATAAATTGTTTCCATCTATTTTCTATTGTATCAAATATGTGAAAACTCAATCATTTTTCCCGGGGAGATAATCTCCCTCTATCCAGGATTCACCATCCGGACTAATTTCTTTTTTCCAAATTGGGACAATCTCCTTCACTCGATCAATCCCATATTTTGCTGCATCAAACACCCCGGTATTTCGATGAGCTGCGGAACAAATCACCACCACGGTAGGTGTTCCGGCATCCATGTATCCAATGCGTTGAATAATAGCAATTCTTTGAATACTTGGCCATTGTTGACGAATTTCTTCAGTGACCTGCAGCATTTTCGATTTTGCCATGGGAATATAAGCCTCATATTCCAGCCCGGAAGTTAATGGATGTTCTGAATCCTTGGTTTCTCCCCGAATCACCCCTGTGAACATGACAACCGCACCAGTTTGTTTTTCGATCATATTGGAGATTAAGGAGTTAAATTCCAAATCACTTTGTGTAACATCGACATAATCAAGGGGTCCTGCTCCACCACTGACCGGTGGAAATAAAGCAATCTCAGCATTATCTGGTATCACATCATCATCTACTGCAAAATCTTGATTAATTGAGACAATAATAATATTCGAATAATCCTTGAGCGGTGGGTATTGATCCATTAAACTTGATTTCAAATCTTGTACCCGTGAACCCTCAGGAATTTCTATTTCCATCTCGGAGCTTCCCACAATTTCTTTCAACTTTGCAAAAAAAAAGACTTTAGACTTCACGAATACTCCCGAAACTCTTATTCATTAAAAACATCACCACTCATTCCCCCTCTCTTCTCAACCAATCGGATATTCTCGATCCTGGCAGTTTTTTCTACTGCTTTCACCATATCATAAATTGTCAAAGCTGCAATAGATACTGCGGTTAATGCTTCCATTTCAACCCCTGTCTTACCTTCAGTAATGACTGTACTCTCAATTTGAACACCAGGTAAAGTATCATCCAGTTCAATATTCAGATCAATCTGATTAATCATCAGAGGGTGGCACAACGGAATTAACTCGGAAGTTTTTTTAGCACCCTGGATCCCGGCAATTTTCGCAACTGTGAGAACATCCCCTTTTTTCATTAATCCTTGTCTGATCATTACCAAAGTTTCAGGTAACAACTTTACCTGTCCTTTGGCTTTTGCAATTCGATGGCTGGTTGGTTTTTCTCCTACATCAACCATCTTAGCGTTTCCCTTTGAATCAATATGTGTGAGATTATTTTTTTCCATAGTCAAATTCTATCGTACGCATTAGTAAACTACCATCAAAAACATGATCGATTGATCAATCATTCTGCTATAATTGCAGTCGTGACATCATTTTTAGGCAATTATAACCAAAATTATCGTATAGAGACCGAGTTATATCAAGGTCCTTTAGATTTATTGCTTGAATTAATCGAACGAGCAGAACTTGATATCACAAAGCTGGCTCTGGCAAAAGTTACCGATCAATATCTTTCATATATGGAAAATCTTGAAAATGAGAATCCCAACGAGGTTTCATCTTTTTTAGTGATTGCATCTAAATTGCTTCAAATAAAATCACAAGCATTGTTACCGAAGCAATCACTCGGGCTACCGGGTGATGAAGATGAAGAAGATCTTGGGGAAGCCTTAGCACAACAACTCATCTTATACAAAAAATTCAAAGATATCTCGAAATGGTTATCAGAGCGTGAACATGAAGGTTTACGTACATATTTGCGCGTTGCACCACCCCCAAAATTGAATTTTCAACCAAAATTAGATCTCACTGGAATTACTCTTGAAGATTTGGTTCAAGTTGCCAATGAAATATTTTCTTCAAATAAACCATTAACCAATCTTGATACCGTAATAAATTTACCCAAAGTGACTATTAAAGAAAAAATCTCCATAATCCTTTCTCATTTACAATCATTCCAAAAAAGTACTTTTCAGAATTTACTTTCTAATAAAAAATCTAGAGTCGAATTAGTAGTTACTTTTTTAGCCTTGTTAGAATTGGTAAAACGCCACATTATCACCGCGAATCAAACAGAACTTTTCGGTGATATTAATCTCGAATCTGAAAAAGATATTAACCAGGATCTTGAGTTGGAAGTTGAATTTACTGAGTAATTGTTACTCTTTGTTTTCTTTAAATAAATTTTCTACATGATCGTAAGGTAAACGATTGCTGACCCATACGATCATCAGACTAATATCATCATCACTCACATTCAATTCCTGATTATTGTCTCGAAAGGATTGGATAAGCGATTCAAAATCGTCCTGTTTTGGCCATTCAATCATAAACCCAGGTAACACGGATCGATCAGCATCTAACGGAAGAATTTTCCAGCCATTAGATTCAAGCAAGTTGGACGTCAAAGCAGCCAAATCCAGATGTAATTCGTACCAACTGGATAAAATCAACCCTACGAACTCAGGAGATTTCTTAAAAGCATCTATACACCCATTCACCTTCATGGGTAAGGGGGCTAAAGCACTATTTCGAAACCCTTGTACTTTTACATATCTCTTTATCAAAGAATTTATTCTTCTTTGTTTTTCTTCATTTAATTTGTTAAAACGTCCTAAAACCGATTGGATAACCAATTGCCGATAATCATCCAACATGAATTCATTTATTGCGTGAAATGGCAAAAATTTTACTTTAGTGTCCATAACAGTAAAAAAGTATCCTTTCAAGATTTGATAACAACCCATAATTTTACTTGATTAATTCATGAAAACGAAAAATTGAATAAAGAATCAAATATCCAGTAAGTTTTTTCTTCTTGCACATTTGTACATGTCAACATAGAATCAAGGAATGAATGAAAATGAACTTACACCTATACGAAGACAATATTTAGATATCAAGAAAAACCACCCCAAAGCAATTGTATTCTTTCGATTAGGTGATTTTTATGAAACCTTCGACCATGACGCTGAAATTACCTCGAAAGAATTGGATATTGTATTAACCTCTAGAAATGTCGCCAAAGGGTTAAGAATTCCCATGGCCGGCATTCCCTACCATGCTGTTGATAATTATTTATCAAGGTTGATCACTAAAGGCTACCATGTTGCCATCGCGGAACAGGTAAGCGAACCCAATGGAAAAGGTTTGGTTCACCGGGAAGTCGTACGTGTGGTTACACCTGGAACAGTCATTGAACCAAATTTATTAAGAAACGACCAAAATAACTACCTGGTAAGTGCAATATTTGATGAAAACAAAACAGGAATCGCTTATGTTGACATCACTACCGGTGAATTTAAAGCAACTGAAATTTTCAGCAATGAACCTCTTATAGAATTACGATCTGAAATTTTACGGTTGAAACCAGCTGAGATAATAATCCCAGATACGATTAAACTCGGAGACGATTTTTCCAGCCATTTGACAAAATATTCCACCTGGCATTTCGAACCAATACGATGTGAAGAAAAATTGAAAAACCATTTTAAAGTGGCTACCCTTGATGGTTTTGGAATCAAAGGACAAACATTTGCCATACAAGCTGCAGGTGCCATACTCGATTATCTGGAGGACACACAACCTGCGGCATTGAAATTATTAAGCCAAATATCAAATTACTCTACTTCTGAATTCATGAATTTGGATTCATCGACACGAAGAAATCTGGAAATTACCGAAACTATCCGGAAAAATGAAACCAAAGGGTCATTATTGTATGTTCTTGATTACTCGGTCACACCAATGGGAAAAAGATTATTAAGGCAATGGTTGTCCCAACCACTCCTAAATATTGAAGATATTAAAATTCGCCAAAATGCTGTTCAGGTTTTAGTTGATAATGGTATTCTCCGAGCTGAATTATTCAATCAACTAAAAAAAATTTACGATCTGGAAAGATTAACCAGCCGGATAATTTCTGGACATGCTCTTCCAAGAGATTTGGTTGCCATTCGAACATCTCTTGAGAGTCTTCCGGAGCTTATTCGTATCCTCAATGATTTTCCATCCGACACCCTGGGAGATTTCAAAAACAGAATTCATTTATGCCAGCAGGAACTAAATTTATTGTCAATTGCACTTGATGATGATCCTCCGGCTACCTTACAAAATACAGGAATTATTCGTTCTGGATATTCGTCCGAATTGGACCAGGTTGTTGAAGCTTCTCAACATGCCAGAGATTGGATTAATAATCTTGAGTCAATTGAAAAAGAGCGAACCGGATTAAAAACTTTGAAAGTTGGTTACAACAAAGTATTCGGTTACTTTATTGAAGTTTCCAGAGCTCATAGCACCTCGGTCCCGCTTGAATACATTCGTAAACAAACATTAGTCAATGCCGAAAGATTTATTACCCCTGAACTAAAAGAATACGAAACTTTGGTGCTGAATGCCGAAGATAGAATCAGAGAAATTGAGATCCGCTTATTTAAACAATTATGTGAACAACTTTCTGGTACCAGCAAACGTCTTTTTGAGACAGCAACAGGAATAGCAGAAATTGACGTCCTTGCTTCTTTTGCGGAGGCTGCGTCCCTTGGAAATTACTGTAAACCAGAATTGTCGAATACGCATATTCTGAATATTGAAAA
>CAYSFA010000105.1:0-11511 GCA_964430025.1 uncultured Anaerolineaceae bacterium
TACTCTGGTCGTTCTGTGATCGTTGTTGGGCCAACTTTAAAACTTTATCAATGTGGATTGCCCAAGAACATGGCCTTAGAGCTTTACCGACCATTTGTCATTTCCCGTTTGGTTCATCACGGATATGCCGCCAATGTTAAAGGTGCACGTCGATTTATCGAAAGAAATCGTCCAGAGGTTTGGGAAGTTCTTGAAGAAGTAATTCGTGAACGTCCGGTCCTGTTAAATCGCGCACCAACCTTGCATAGGTTAGGTATTCAAGCTTTTGAACCTATATTGATTGAAGGTAGTGCAATTCAATTACACCCATTGGTAACAACCGCTTTCAATGCTGATTTTGATGGTGATCAAATGGCTGTTCATGTTCCATTATCTGATAAAGCTGTTTGGGAAGCCCGCAACTTGATGTTGTCCTCCAAGAATCTGCTTAAACCAGCAGATGGAGAACCGATCGTCAGTCCTGCGAAAGATATGGTTCTTGGTGTTTATTACCTCACACACATGGATAATTTATCTCATAAAGGTGATGGAAGTACCTTCGCAAGGTTTGATGAAGCAGAACTTGCATACAATTTGGATTTAGTTGAAGTTCATTCAAAAGTAAAACTTCAGACAGAAACCTGGTATGACGATGATGGAAATCGATTGGCCAAACCCAGGATTGCTATCATTGATACAACGGTTGGTAGAATCTTGTTCAATCGTATTTTGCCTGAGAAAGTACAATTCATAAATCGCGAACTAGAAAAAGGTGGGGTAAAAGATCTAATAGCTGAAGTGTATGAACTCTACGGGGAAGATGCCACAACAAGATCCGCAGATAATATTAAAGATATTGGATTTGAATATGCCATGCGCTCAGGATCAACCCTGGCAGTGGCTGATATCTCCATGCCAAGTAACAAACCAGAAATTTTAGCACAAGCCCAACAAGAAGTTGAGAATGTACAGCGTTCATTCCGCAGAGGCTTACTAACAGAACAAGAAAGAAACGAACGCGAAATCGAAATCTGGCAGAAGACTACCAAAGACGTCGCAGCCGCAGTTCGTGAGGGAATGGACCCGAATGGGAACCTTTCAACCATGGCGAATTCCGGTGCAACAAAAGGTGGCTTTGGTCCGATTTCACAGCTGGCAGGTATGCGTGGTTTGATGGCTGATCCCGCTGGTCGTATTATTAGATTGCCTATTCAAAGTAATTTCCGAGAAGGATTAACCGCATTAGAGTACTTCATTTCAACCCATGGTGCTCGTAAAGGTCTGGCAGATACCGCACTTCGTACAGCAGACGCTGGTTATTTGACCCGAAGATTGGTTGATATTGCTCAGGATGTGATTATCAACGAAATAGATTGTGGCACCGACTCTGGTATTTACATTCGTGAATCAGACGATGTGGCTGGACAACCATTTGGTACCCGTTTGTATGGTCGTGTAATTGCCAAGCGAATTGTTGATCCTGAAACAGGAGAAGTTGTTGTAGAACACAATGATATTCTAGATCACGATCTCATTAGAAGAATTGAGAAACACAAGATCACTGAAGTAAAAGTACGTTCGCCAATGACTTGTGAATTAATTCATGGTATTTGCGCAACTTGTTACGGCATGGATTTAGGTAGAGGAAAATTAGTTGCCTTAGGTTCTGCAGTCGGTACAGTTGCAGCCCAATCCATTGGTGAACCAGGTACTCAATTGACGTTACGTACTTTCCATACTGGTGGTGTTGCAGCAGGTGGAGACATCACTACCGGTCTTCCTCGTGTTGAAGAATTATTCGAAGCACGACGAGCTCCAAAAGGTGAAGCTGTTATCAGCCAGATTTCTGGTGTCGCCCAAATTCTACAAAGTGATAAATACAGTGAACAAAGAATAATCCGAGTGGAACAAAGTGAAATGCTAAGTGATACCTATGATATTCCTGGTGAATGGGATATCAAAGTTTCTGATGAAGACACTGTTTCATTAGGTGACACGCTTGCCACGCTAGGTGAATCTGAAATCTCCGCACAACATGCCGGCCGAATTCGAATTGAAGGATCAAAAGTAATTGTAAGTTATGAACAAAGAGATATGGAAGAATACGAAATTCCAACAACTTCCAGAATCACAGTTCGTGATGGAGATCATATCGAAGCCGGCCAACCCCTTACTGAAGGATCGTTGAATCCGCATACAATTTTGAAGATCAAAGGGCGTGATGCCTGTATGATGTATCTTCTTGTGGAAATTCAGAAAGTTTATCGTGCACAAGGGCAAAATATCAATGACAAACACTTTGAAGTGATTGTTCGTAAGATGTTGGGTCGCGTGCAAGTGATCCGTGCTGGAGATTCTCCCTATCTACCCATGGATTTGGTTGATCGATTAGAAATTCAACGAGTGAATGAACGTTTGATAGCGGAAGGGAAAGTCCCTGCCAAATACTCAGAGGTTCTGCTTGGGGTCACCAAAGCTTCTTTGAGCACTGACTCCTTCCTTTCTGCTGCTTCATTCCAACACACAATCAAAGTTTTATCTCATGCTGCAATCGCTGGCGAACAGGATCCGTTGTATGGTCTAAAAGAGAATGTGATTATTGGTAAATTAATCCCTGCTGGATCTGGTTTTACTCATGGCAAATTTGCTGAAATTGCCGAAGTGGTAGAAGACGAATCCGTCGAGTTAGATGATTTGCCAATTGCTGCTGAAGAATAAAGATAATCATTAACAAATAAAAAATCTCCGCTTTTTTGGCGGAGATTTTTGTTTGTAAATAAAAAGTCATTACGCTTTGGTATTAAAGAATGAATAATGGTAAGCAATTTTGCCATCAATTAAACCGAAAGTATCTCTTCCATCACTAATCTTAATTTTGTCTGATTCACAAATCCAATTGAAGCTTCTGGAATTCCCAGTTCCGGTAACTGACGTGATTTTATATTTTCCATTTGGAAGTAATTCTTTTAATAGGTATTGATACCACTTTTCGACCTCTTTTAGCCCTTGAATAGAGCGAGATGCGGTAATGTGAACACAATTAGTTGCGTATAGTTTAGTAATTTCTTCAATTTTTCCTGAATTTATTGAGGTTAGCCACAAATCAGTAATATCCTTTGGTTTTTCTGCAGCATCCCAATCGAAATCTGCGATAGTTTTCCATAACTCCTGATAAGCAGGGCGGCACTCATCCCAACTAAAGAAATTAGCTGCCTCAAGTTTTAGATCCTTGCTGGTTTCTAAGAATTCCTGCAAATCTTTGACAGTAGGAACCCAGGAACCAGCCCGGTAGGTCGGTCCCGTTGGAATGACAGGGCGGAATGGGGTGATATTTTGAAATTCTTTTACAGATCTTCTTAAGTTGGCTTCCGCATTATGATTCTGCTCCCAATAGACCTGGGGCATATTGTAGTCACAATAATCCAAGAATGTTTTCCAGGGTAATTGGGGATGATATCTTGGAAAACGATATGAACTTAGTGCCATAGGCGTATCAGGAAGATTTTTCCTTAGAATTTTCATATAGGCTTCGGCAGCGTTCTTTTTGCCGGGTTCTTTATATTCCATCTCCGCATCGATTACGTATCCACTTAAATTGAATTCTTTCATCCGCTTTACTGCGATATTTGCTTCACTGGTTGGATAATCTCCATACACATAATGCCAGCCCCAAACTTCAATTCCTTGAGTGCGTAATGCATCTACTACTGGTCCAACATAATCTTCGTTAGTCTGTCGGTTTACATTATAAGGAAAAGCACCATCAGCAATTTTGAGAATTACATGGGTGAAATTTGATTTCTTGGCCACATTCGCGATAGCTCTTGGATCACCTTTTTCACAATCAACAATTTTCCAAATAAAAAAACCTTTTCCTTTTAGGCTCATAATATCTCCTTAAACTTCATCCTGTTGATGCTGACCATTTAGTCCTAGTTCACTGGCGATTTTTCGCATGGCTTGAATCACATTGCCAACATGTTCCCACAAATCGATTCCAAATTCCTTGGCTGCAAGCTCCATTTCATCTCTGTTTGCACCAGCTGCAAAAGCTTTATCTTTCCATTTTTTCTTGATGGATTTGACTTCTAAATCAAGTAATGATTTGGAAGGGCGTACCAAAGCCACCGCTGTTATCAATCCAGTAACTTCATCACAGGCGAACAGAGCTTTTTCCATTCTCGTTACTCGGGGAATATTGGTATGATCCGCATGGCTCAATATGGCACGGATCCAAACTTCAGGGACTCCTCTTGCTCTCAAGATCGGCACTCCAGACTGGGGATGCTCTTCTAAAGTAGGATGAATTTCCCAATCAAAATCATGTAAAAGACCTACATTTCCCCACTCTTCTTCACTTTCCTGGAACAAATTTGCATAGAAACGCATGGCAGCTTCAACTGACAGCATGTGATTGACTAAATTTTCGTTCTTCACAAATTCGCGTACAATTTCGATTACTTGATCTCTTTGCATAATTCCTCTATTACCCATGGTAAAAGTCTAAAAAATAGGCAATTCTTCTCCTAAAACAGGAAGTGGTTTTTGAACAAATACGTCCCATAAAGCTGCTACCATTGCCAGTGCTTCCCGTATATTCCAATATCGAAGTGAATTATTCGAATACTCACGAATATCTGCATTTATTCCAAATGACTCCACTCCAAATTGACTACACAGGAATAAAGCTCTGGGTAAATGAAAATTTTGTGTAACCAGATATGCCTGATCTACTCTGAAAATTGCTTTAGCTCGATAGCAGGTATCATATGTCCGCCGACCAGCATAATCGAGTACCAAATCTTCTTCCGGAACTCCTAATTCCAATGCATACAATTGCATGGCACCAGGTTCATTGTAATTTTCAAATCGATTATCCCCACTAAGTAAAAGTTTCTTAACTTTTCCTTGTTGGTAGAGATTGACCGCTGTTTTAACTCGATCTCTCAAGACTGGGGTTGGTGAACCGTCCCATCGCAAGCCAGCTCCAAAGACAATTGCTACAGGAAATTCTTGAACCAAGTCTTCTGTAGTAAATATTTTTTCAGAATAAACCGCACGAAATAATAACCATGTAACCAGTGGAATAATGAGAGCCAGGAGACCTGCCCAAAAGATGCATTTAAAAAGGAATTTGATAAACTTCATTTCTTAATATCCGATATGCTGGTATGGATTGATGTTTGCCGCTTCAACATATTCCCGTAATGTGTTATAAAAATCATCTTCTATGGGTAAAAACCCTTGAACATCATATTGTAAAGCGTTGGTAATCATTAATTTTCCTTCATCAGTGGTAGACAAATCGATTAGAAGAGTTCTTACCTCATTTTGTATGTGTGGAGGAACTCCAATGGAAGCACCAAGACCAAGACTCGGAATAAAAGGCTCGGATTGCCAAACCACTTGAATTTGAGAAAGGATATCCGGAAGATCGTTAATCACCTGAGAAGAGGTTCTTGGATCGCCGCTGTATGCATAGGCAGCGCCAAAGTCGCAAATACCCTTAATATAGAGCGCCCTGATAACGGAGGATGGATTTTGCAAATAGGTCGGGGGAAGAAAGTGAACTCCTATTTTCGCGAGAATCCCATAAGGTACAATCGTCCCGGAAAGAGAACTTGGTTCGGTCCAACAAGGTCTTTTCCCCTCAAATTGTCTTAGGGCAAATTCAGCTGTTGTTGTTGATTTGTTCGTTTTCTCATCAAAGTAGTAATTAAAAGAAGAATCTTTGTTAACAAAGAATTGAGTTCCGTAATTATATAAACCAAAATGGTTGGACACCAATAACGGGTTTATCAAATCTCTTTCAGAGGCAGCCAAATAGGTTAATGGCTGCATGAAAAAAAAGTGAATCTTGGATTGTCGTAAATCGTTGAAGGCTTCGACCGCATCAACATAGGGTTTAAATTGGATTTCATATCCGGAACTCGCCTTCAAAGAATCAATTAAGTCTTGTGAATTTAGAATAAAATTTTCAGGAGAACTCGAGACAACGTAGGCTATGATTATCGGATTATCTTCGAGTCCCAAAGCTACGTCAGGATAAGGAGTCTCTGTAGGGGGAATAGGAGTAGGTGTGTCAACAGCAAATGTGGTCGTCGGCTGTAAAAATTCTATTTGATCACACGCAGATAGTATCCATGATGATATCAAAAGAATAGGTAATATTCTTAAAAGGTGGTGTTTCAAATAGTTTGGAAAACTTTTGTATGTCATCATCAATTCAATCTAAAATTATAATACAATGAATTTTGTACAAGGAAGTTGATGCAATATTGGTGCCTGATTAGGTATTATAAAATCAGATCTCCTGGAGGGTTAGGATGAAGAAATTTGTGACTTTAGTTTATGGATTCATGATCTTCGCCTTGGTTTTATCTGCTTGTGTGGCAAAAACAACACCAATGGTGTCTCCGACTGAAGATTTAATAACAACAAAAACAGTGGAAGAAACTAAGCAACCGATAAGTGAAGGTCAAGAAGATGTTCTCTACTTAAATTTAATCTGGCATCAACATCAACCTTTATATTATAAAAATGAAGATGAGGTGTATTCCAGGCCTTGGGTGCGTGTTCATGCTACAAAAGATTATTATGATATGGCTTCGATATTGAATCAGTACCCAGAAGTCAAGTTAACTTTCAATTTAACCCCGGTTTTAATCAACCAATTGGAAGATTTTAACAAGAATGAAGTGATTGATCTTTATTGGCAATATTCATTGATTCCCGCAGATGAACTAACAGATACAGAAAAAGAATTTATCCTAACCAGATTCTTCGATGCGAATTGGGACAATATAATAGCTCGATTTCCAAGATACCAGGAATTACTCAAAAAAAGAGGTGGGACTTCTGAACAGGAACTCAATATAGCTTTTGAAACTTTTTCTGATGATGATTTTAGAGATTTACAAATTTGGTTTAATCTCGCATGGTTTGACCCTGATTTCTTAGATCGAGAACCCTTAAAAAGTCTTGTTCAAAAACAAAGAGGTTTTACCGAGGAAGATAAAGGCATTGTTTTTGATGAAGTCCAAACTGTCATGGCTGACGTTATACCGATCCATAAACAATTGCAGGATGCTGGTCAAATTGAGGTGATAACAACCCCATATGCACATCCTATTTTACCGTTATTAGTAGATTCCAACATTGCACGAGTAGGCAATCCATCCACGGATATGCCCCCGAAATTTAGTTTTGCACAAGATGCAATCGCTCATTTGGCGAAAAGTACACAAATATATGAAGAATATTTTGGAATACAACCGAATGGTTTGTGGCCTGGTGAAGGATCTGTGGCTCAATTAATCGTCCCTCATGTCATCAATGCTGGTTACAAATGGATGGCTACTGGAGAACCAGTTTTAGCAAAATCATTAGGAATTGATAGCTTTACTCGAGATGCTGAAGAAACCGTGAATGAAGCTGATTTATTGTATCGACCTTATTATGTAAAAAATAGAAATGGGGAAAAATTAGCTGTATTTTTCCGGGATGGCACATTATCTGATAAAGTTGGGTTTACCTACTCAGGCATGACAGGTAAACAAGCCGCGGAAGACTTTATTGGAAGATTAGAAAATATTCGCGAGAAACTAATCACAGAGGGTTTTGAAGGACCTCATATTGTCAGTGTTATTGTGGATGGGGAAAATGCCTGGGAATATTACCAAAATGACGGAAAAGCCTTTTTTCACGCTTTATATCAAGGGTTGACGGATTCTGAGACGATTAAAACAATCACACCATCAGAATATCTAGAATTATATCCAGATCAACGAGAAATTGACGATTTGTTTCCAGGGGCGTGGTTTAGTCCTAATTATGATACCTGGATTGGAGAACCAGAAGAAAATCAGGCGTGGGAGTATTTGCTTGAAACCCGCAGGGCACTGGCAAAGTATGATATCAGCAAGGAAAAATCAATCGCCGAGGAGAGTCTTTTAACAGCTCAGAACTATATGTATTTAGCTGAAGGATCAGACTGGTTTTGGTGGTATGGTGCCGATCAGGATTCTGGGCAGGATAATTACTTTGATGAAGGGTTTCGCGCTTTGTTAAAAAAGGTTTATGAGACACTTGGAGAACCAGTTCCTGGATTTGTTAATGTACCAATTATCCAAGACAAATCGATCGCCGCGGAGATTCCACCATCTGGATTACAGACACCAATTATTGATGGTGTTGAGAGTGAAGGGGAATGGAATTCTGCTGGGATATTTCAAGGGCAGGAGAATTCCGATATAGCGCTGGTGAAATATTCCTATGATCAAAAATATTTGTATTTTTTGGTTGAAACAAATCAGGCACCTGAGGATTCTCAAATTTCAATTTATTTGAAATCACCAAAAAGCAATTTTCTGAGTTTTCCTTTTACAAATTCACAGGGAAGTAAAACTAGGTTACTGGGTATTCGGACAACCCATTTATATGAATGGCTACCTGAAAGTAGCAATTTCTATAAACCATCAGCTGGGGGATGGAAATATGTAGAACCTAATAATGCCATTTCAGTTAACGATGATACATTTGAAATTGCGATTCCAATAAGTGACTTGGGGGAGATTTCTGCTGGTGATGAACTCCAATTTATTGTGGTGGAAGAAAACTCATTGTCACGTCTCCCAGAACTTGGTCCAGGTCAAATTATCATTCCTGATTTGGGATTATCAACAATACTCTTGCAAGTGAACGATCCAGAAAACGATGATCATGGACCTGGAACCTACACTTATCCCAGTGATACGGTTTTTGCCCCACAAGCATTTGATATAAAAACTTTCACTGTTTCATACGATGAGGCAAGCGTAATCTTTAAGATGGAACTCTTTGGGGCAATTCCCAATTCATGGGACTCACCCAATAATCTATCCATACAGACGATCGATATTTATGTTGATATTGATCCTGGTGCCCAAACCGGAGCCAGAATGTTATTACCAGGCAGAAATCTATCTTTATCAAGTCAAAATGGGTGGGATTACGCGATTTGGGCAGAAGGCTGGACGCCACAGATTTTGAGCCCTGATCCAGACACATTAGAACCAAAAGAGATATCCGACGCTGATTATAAGATCATCGTCGATTCCGCAGGCAGGAGTGTGACTATTCGCGTAGATAAAAATTTATTCAAGAATCAAAATTTTGAGGAGTGGGGTTTTGCAGCATTGCTTATGGGACAAGAAGGGTATCCCGCTACTGGGGTTTGGCGTATCAGAGATGTGAACCCAATCGCGGAACAGTGGAGATTTGGTGGTGCCAGCAATTCTACCAACCATACCAGAGTAATCGATTTAGCCTGGATGGATGATAATGCAAAGACACAAGAAGAATTGCTTTCTACTTATGATCCTCTTAATGGAAATATTGATAATCTGGAACCAGATGATTTTGCGATCATTGATTTACTATTCGTGGAATGAAATTTATATCTTAGAAAAAGAAATCATTCGTCTCATGGTATGATTTCTTTTTACTTAAAAAATATGGAGAATTTGATGACCGGGGTTAAATTTGTTGAACCAAGAGACACAATTGAAGTGTATTTACCTGACGGAAGAGTAATACAGGCTAGCAGGAATTCGACCGTAGAAGAAGTTTTGCAGGTGTTGCCTGAATGGAAAAATCCACCCATCGTAGGGGCTATTGTTAATGGAGTCCTACGTGAATTATCACATCACTTAAAAATGGACGCAGAAGTAAAGCCATTGAATATGTCAGATGCTGACGGGGCAAGAATATATCGAAGATCATTGAATTTTCTGTTAGAAGCGGCTTTTCAAGATCTTTATCCTCAAGCAAAGGTGACCATTGATCATGCAGTTACTTCTGGAGGTTTTTATTGCCAGGTAGACGGCATGGATAACTTCACCAGAGAAGATTTGAATTCTCTCAGAAATTATATGAGAGAAATTGTCAATGAGAACAAAAAAATCGATAGAATGGAAGTGCCAATCGCTGAAGCCATCAATTATTTCACCAAAAAAGGACAATTGGATAAGGTAAGATTATTACGTTACAGGAATAAACCTCATTTGGTTCTGTATACATTAGATGATCAAAGAGATTATCATCATGGCTATATGGTTCCAAGTAGTGGTTTTTTGCAGCATTTTGAATTAATCTGGGTATCGAATAACTCCTTTATCTTACAATATCCTCGAAGAAGATCTCCAACAACATTAGAGAAAATTCCTGAAAACCAGCAGTTAATGGATACTTTTCAGCAGTATGGCTCCTGGTTGAAACGATTAGGAGTTGACAATGTTGGCGCACTTAATGAAGCGATTGAAAATGATAGAGTGCGAGAGTTGATTCTCGTCTCCGAAGCATTTCATGAAATGCGAATTACAGAAATTGCCCGAAGAATATCCTCTGATAAAAACCGAATTAAAATCGTTTTAATCGCTGGTCCTAGTTCATCAGGAAAGACAACATTTTCAAAAAGATTGTCTGTCCAATTGTTAGCCCAAGGCATTTCTCCGTTCCCATTAGAGATGGATAATTATTTCGTGGATCGAGAATTAACCCCTAAAGATGAAAAAGGTGAATTTGATTTTGAATCAATCAATGCGCTAAATCGCACATTATTGGATGAGCATGTAAGAAGACTAATTGCCGGAGAACAAGTTCAATTGCCACATTTTAATTTTAAAGAAGGGAAAAGTTCCCCTGGAGAAGTAGTGCAACTGGAAGAAGGACAGGTCATCTTGTTGGAGGGTATTCATGGACTAAATCCGAAGCTTTTAGAGCGAATCCCTTCCAGCCAGACCTTCAGAATTTATATCTCTTGTTTGACCCAATTAAATCTGGATCGCCACAATCGGATTTCGACCACGGACACGAGATTAATTCGCAGAATAGTTCGTGACGCACGAGAACGTGGTTATTCTGCATATGACACTATTAAACGATGGGAATCGGTGGGTCGCGGTGAGAAAGAACATATATTTCCCTACCAGGACAACGCCGACGAAATTATGAACTCCGCTTTGGTGTATGAACTCTCTGCTTTACGACCATTTGTTGAACCATTGCTGAGACAGGTTCCGTATGGCACTGGTGAGCATGTAGAAGCCAAACGGATTTTGTCGTTTTTGGAATGGTTCTTGCCAATCGATACAAGTCTAATTCCAGATAATTCTATCTTGCAGGAATTTCTGGGGGCATCGATTTTGAAAAACTTTAAACTATGGATTACAACTAATCATTAAATAAAAGGAGGTTTTTGTTCTAAACAAAAACCTCCAATTCATGATCAGCAAATTGAGCTTTTTATTGCTTGTGCAAGTCTTTTTATTCCAATCCGTATCATTTCCGGTTGTGCATTTGAAAAATTCAATCGCATTGTGTTATCTCCACCACCATTTGGGAAGAATGCACCTCCAGGCACAAAGGCGACCTTTTTTTCCACTGCAATCTTTAACAAATCCTGGGAATTGCATTTTTCTGGTAAGCTGGCCCATAGGAATAAACCGCCTTGTGGTTTTGTCCAGGTGACTCCTTCGGGCATATTCTTTTCCA
>CAYSFA010000106.1:0-3877 GCA_964430025.1 uncultured Anaerolineaceae bacterium
CAATATACAAGCCCTGTAACTGTTGACGAAGGGACAGTTCTATCTTTGCAAGCAATTGCTAATACTGACTGGGAATTCACTTCATGGACTGGAAACTTAACAGGAACAACAAATCCGCAAAACTTAACAATGAACGCAAATAAATTCTGAATAGGATGCAAAACATTCTTCAAGCGTGATTCATTCGCCATTAAGGTGGGTAGTGTCCTGGATGCGTCTACCATGGCAGCCCGGTTCGAGGGGAGAACAAATAAATTGGCATGATGAACTGAAGGTTTTAGCATTCGTTGAATGGAAGGAGGAGGGGATTCCACCAATAATGCGGATAATGAATTTTGTGGAGGGGCATCGTGTTCCCCGTAGGCGGTGGCTAATAAAGCATGGCCTTGTGGATCCATATCAACCAATAAAACCTTATTGTTGGAGGTTTCGTTAATTGATAACGCCAATCCTGCAGCGAGATTGACAGCAGTGGTGGTTTTTCCAACACCACCTTTTTCGTTTGCTACTGTAATAATAACTGCCATTATCCCTCTTTCCGTCTAAATTGCACTAACTTGATGAATTCTTTGCTTTTTTATCTTATTTCGGGTAATTAAGTGTATATTAGCATATATTTAACCCAATTTCAACATAATTACATTATTTAACTGGTCAACTTGGTATAATTGCGATAATTCTATTGATTTTTTCTAAAATTAATGCAATAATATGCGCAGATTATTGGAGGTAGTATGTTCAATTCTATGAACGATGAAGAGTGGCGAGTTGCGCGCATGGAACGATTAGGTCTCAAAGAGGATCCTTTCAAGCTTTCTGCTGATCCGCGATACCTGTATTTAGGCCCGGAACATCTGGCAGTGTACCGACAAGCTCAAGGCGTTGTGTCAAGACGTCGTGGGCTGGCATTGTTTTCAGGTGATATGGGCATGGGTAAAAGTTCATTGGCTCGTCGGATTTATGATCTATATGCTGCAGAAGATACTGTAGTAATCAGCTATATTCATACAGCTTCATTCAAATCGGGTATGGATGCCGCACGACAAATTTCACTCTCGTTGGGGTTGCCGACACAGCGTAGTTTTCAACGCCAAATGGACACACTTGAACGCCTGATGGCTGAAGAATATACCCGCAACCGTAATGTAGTAATTATACTGGATGACGCACAAATGATGGAGCAGGAGGCGTTGGAAGTTATTCATCGTCTCTATAATTTTGATTATGACTCCAAGGTTGTCCAAATCTTAGCATTTGGTCAGCGCGAAATGAATAGCTTGTTTGAGACCAACAAAGCGGTTAATGCTCGTGTTTTCGTTCGGTTAGCCTTACCTCCCTTAACGCTATCCAGCTCATTACAAATGGTTCTCTTTCGTTTGAACGTTGCCGGGCGAAGTGAGCCGTTTATTGATGATGACGCTTTTGAATTGTTATATGACCGTTCACAAGGTGTACCTCGAGAAATTATTCGGTTATGCGCTTTAGCTACTGATTTAGTACTGCAATCGGATGTTTCCACAATCACATTAGACATAGTCAGAGAGGTAGTAGCATATGAAGCATGATTCCCATTCAGGATCCAGCAATGCCTGGGTTCAACTTTATCAGGCTCGGAGGATCACCTCGGATCCCCAATCACGACCACCTGGACGACCACCTTCATTAGTGCCACGCCACAAAGTAGGATTAACCCTTTCGAAAGGGGAAATGGCAGAATTAACAAAATGGCAGACTCGTCTCACCAAATTGTTGGGAAGAAAAATTTCCCTGGGGGAGACAGTTGGGATTATTTCACGAATTTGTAGTGCTCGTTTGACGCTTGTTCCTGGCGAAAAAGCACGTAATTTGGATGAATTAGTTCAATTATTAATCAATGTTGAATAAATTTTTCTACCAAAAATACACTTAATTAATGGAAGAAATTATTATGAAATCGGCTGAAAACTGCGCGTAGGTACCAAATAATGGATGCCAAAACCGGAATTCCAAATCATCAAGATGCCTGGCAAATGATTCTAGGGCAGTTAAATGCCGAAATGAGCCGGGCAGAATTTCGTACCTGGGTGAGTCCTATCGAACCACTCGGGTTTAATGGGAATCCGGATAAGTTTCGCCTGGCCGTTAAAAATGACATGAACAAACGATTAATCAATAGTCGTTTGAACTCTCGTATTTCAAGATTATTATCGGGTTTATATAAACGAGATATTGAAGTGGAAGTGGTCGTTGATAACTCCTTTGCAATGGAGGAGGGGCAGACTCCTGCATTCGTTGAAAATGAAAATAAACCACCACATCTACCGAAGGTAGAAAAATCCACAAACTATACGAAATCTTCGATAATTCTGGATGACCCTGAAGCGGAAACACTACCACCAACCAAGAATCGAAAAGTTGTACTGCAACGAGCTTATGGTAATGAAAGAGCTAATATTATCCAACCTGATAAAGGATTATTTATCACAAAATATTTCCTGGATCAATGGTTACCATTGTTAGGTCACTCTGCCTTGATCGTTGTTATGACTATTCGAAAAGTTTGCTATTGGAACCCTTATACAGGAGAAAAGCGCAATATTTTTGAAACTGAAATGGGGGAATTAGCCGAGCAAGCCTGCATTAGTGTTAGAACATTGAAAACTGTGTTGAAGAATGAATTAATTAGACGATATTTCATTCGCTATAATGTACGCCGTGTGATGACTCCTAACGGAATTCGAACTGCTGGGATTCGCCTTCAGGTTCGAATGGATGATCCTTTAACCCCTGAAGATCAGGAAAAATCCGGAATATTCGAAGATGGTACCTGGTTCTCACCCGAGTTCGAAGACGAAAATGAGAATTACGAACTATAACGTACGTTATCTCAGATCTAATTAGATTAAGCCAAGATTTTCTTAAACAAGATTGGTTGTTGAAAAAAGTAGATCAGTTTAAATAAGCGAATTCCTGGGCTTGTTCTGCTGTGATATGAATAAGTTTTCTGAGAACTGCATTTTCACGCCGATAAAGTCTTTCGACGATTTGAATTATTTCCAAAGCAGCGGGGGCACATAAAGCTGGTTGTTTTTCATGAGCTGGAATCTGTAACAAGGAAGCAGCCAGAAATATTAATGAGTATGGGTCATCTGGCATTTGAATTTGATCCAGATCCAGAATTTCCTCCTCTAATTTATTGATCGTATGAAGATAATATTGCACCTGATTTCGTAAATGACGAATTCTCCGATAAACGTCCAGCGGCCTTAGGATTTCAATCGGAAATTCTTCAATTTCCGCCGTGAGATAAGGATTTTCATCACTGATATTTAGAACTTTGAACCGTTTTTCACCTACCACTGTCAGATTGAAGCAACCATCTTTCAAAGGTTCGCACTTTAAGATACGAGCAGTCGTACCAATGAAATGTGGTTCTGCCAGCGGACCCAATGATTCAACTCCACGCCGGATTAACACAACCCCAAATACAGGTTCACGATTCATTAGCTGATTAACCATCAATTTATACCGGCCCTCGAAAATATGCAGTTGCATGGGCATACCCGGGAACAGGACAGTGTTTAAAGGAAAGAGAGGAAGTTCTTTGTGAATCATTAGGTTAATTTTAAATTGCTTTATGGTTTAATCTATTCTGTATATAATGTTATTTCGATAATCATGTCATAATTATGCTGTGATGAAAATAATTTTTGATTAATAACCAGTAGAAGTATCCAGCAATGTCTTCGTGAGGTAATTTGGACAATTTACATATAGCGGTGGTAATTCCAGCATATAAAGTTGAAAAAAAAATCAAAAAAGTAGTAGAAAATATCCCCACTTTTGTTAAATCAATTATTGTTGTTAATGATGCCAGTCCAGATTCTACATCAAAGGT
>CAYSFA010000106.1:3887-5003 GCA_964430025.1 uncultured Anaerolineaceae bacterium
AGAAGAAATATCTGACCCAAGGTTGATTGTTCTTAGCCATGAAAAAAACCAAGGAGTTGGTGGCGCAATGATTACTGGTTACAATCACGCAGCTTCGATTGGGGCGGAAATCCTCATAAAAATGGATGGGGATGATCAAATGGATCCTGAAAAAATTGAGGAGTTGGTTCTCCCAATTATCAATCAGGAAGCAGACTTTACCAAAGGGAACCGATTTTTGCATCAAACACAACTACAATCAATGCCAATCATCAGAAGAATTGGAAATTGGGTATTGACTTTTTTGGTAAAAGCAGCTTCCGGATATTGGCAGATTTTTGATCCAACAAATGGATTTACCGCGATGCATGCTTCAGTTTGGAAGAACATCAACCAAAGTAGGATTGCCAAAGATTATTTCTTTGAATCTAGTTTATTAGCAGAAATGAGATATATCAACACTGTGATTCAAGATATCTATATCCCAGCAAGATATCAGGATGAGGAAAGTTCATTGTCAATTGGGAAAGTTTTGATTACTTTCCCATTAAGACTTCTTAAAGTTCTCATGAGAAGATTCATTTATCAGTATTACTTATATAACTTCTCATTCGGGTCTTTAGCATTTATTCTTGGGGTAATTTTTATCATTTTTGGTTTTATTTGGGGGCTTTATTATTGGAATCAATCAAAATTGACAGGGATTCCTGCAACAACAGGTACTGTACTGATTGCGGTTTTGCCAATTATTTTAGGGGTTCAACTATTATTGCAGGTTATTTCACAGGATATGAATGATCTGCCTAAGAAACCATTTCATAAAAAATACGAAAAAAAGCTTAAATAGTTTAAAAAGAATCAATGAAAAGAATTAGCATTATTATCCCAAGCTATAATCAAGGCCATTTTATTGAAAAAACTATTTCTTCACTTTTGGATCAAAAACATCCTGATTTAGAAAATATCGTAATAGATGGGGTTCCACGGATTCAACAATACCCATCTTAGAAAAATATGGTTCAAAAATCATATGGTTTTCCGAAAAGGATAAAGGGCAATCAAATGCCATCAATAAAGGATTGAAGATTGCAACTGGGGAAATCATTGGTTTCTTAAATTCAGATGATTTCTTGCTTC
>CAYSFA010000106.1:5103-11482 GCA_964430025.1 uncultured Anaerolineaceae bacterium
AAGATTGCAACTGGGGAAATCATTGGTTTCTTAAATTCAGATGATTTCTTGCTTCCAGGTTCACTAAACCTAGTAAATGATAGTTTTTCTGACGAACGAACTTTGTGGATAACGGGAGATTATGTTATTGTTGATGAAAATGTGAATCCAATTCTATCTTTGATAGTTAAATACAAGCGCTTGTTACGGAGATTTTCATCCAAAAATTTGTTGTTAATTACAAATTATATTGCCCAACCAAGCACTTTCTGGAGGCGGACATTAACTTCTCAAATTGGTTATTTGGATGAAAATTACAGTTTGTTATGGATTACGATTTTTGGTTAAGGGCATTTAATATATCTAAACCCAAAATTGTAAACGACCCAATTTCGGGATTTCGAATTCATAAAAAATCTAAAGGGGGAAGTCAATATGAGAAACAATTTCAAGAGGAGTATATTGTTTGTGGGAAATATACAATTAATAGGGTATTGCGACTTTTGCATAAGCTCCACAATGAATTGATCGTGTTTTCTTACCATCTGATCAAATGACCTCAAATAAAAATGATTAACCAAAGACTAATGGATTTAATTTTGTTTTTTTTGAATGAAATTTCTCAAAAATAGAGTTGAAATTCGGAAAGACTAAGATAAATTTCATGAATTAAGTGGGACAAAATCACTCCTTATGGTATTCTACAAGAAGAGTTATAGTAATTATTCAAAAATTATTAAGTTTTGTTTTGGATGAAATAATGAAAAAATTTGCGAAATTCATTTTTCCCTTATTATTACTCATTACAGGGGGAATCATCGTCACAGGTTTGATTGATCCAATAATAAACAACCTGGTTTATGAGAAAATTGGGAGAAACCCAGGATTAAAATCAATGTCAATACTGAAAAATTTTGGCTTTGGATTGATCCTACTATCAGTCCTTATTGCCTTTATTATCCTGAAATGGCAAACAACTAAGAATTTTTGGGTATCAAAAATTATTCCCATGATTAGCTCATTCGATCTTTTTTTATTAAAAACACGAACCAAATTATTTGGAGAACCTAGAACTAATAAAGAAATTAAGTGGAATGAGATGAATCGCTGGGATATTGGTTTTTTAATTTTTACATTACTCATCTCATCGCTCTTGGTAATTGAGCGGTTGCAAGGCAATTATCCGGATGTTATTTTAGGTAGTGATGCAGCCAATATTTCTTCTATGGCAGTATCTCTTGATAATCCAGAACTTTTTCCAAATGATTTTTATTTACAGGAACCAGATAATTTTAAACTTTATTTTCAGTTGCATGTTCCAATAATTAGGGGATTAGGAAAGTTCTTAGATAACTATAGTTTACCGTTTGTTATATTGTTAGGGCCAACAACTTTCATAACATTATTGGGGAACTATATGCTTGGGAGAACGATTTTAAAAAATCGATTCTGGGCATTAATTTTTGTTGGAATCAACAGCATACCGGTTTATCTATTGTTTGAAAATTGGGGGCTGGCTGAGGACTCAGTTCCACGAACCTTTATGCAGGCATTATTTCCGTTCTTATTATTATTAATTTGGCTTTGGAAAGAATCACCTAGAAAATGGATTTGGATTTCGATTTTTACTGGTTTATTGACTTATGTCCATGCAGTTGGTACACCAACAGTGATGGTGTCAGTGATGATTAGCTTCTTGGTTTTTTTGCCCAAGGATTGGTCACTTCTAAAAAAATTCTCATACTGGTGCTTTCTTGGTCTACTTATGGTAATTGTAGGTTCTTTCTTTATTATTAATTATTTATCCATTAAAAATCAAGTTGGGCCGTTTGATTATGAAACCATAATGCATCTTTACCGAACTTATTTTCCACCAAATATCTTGGATGTGAAAACCTCAATTGGCCTTTTAATCAGGTTTTTTACAAAGACACTGATTTTGCCATTGGGGGTAATAAGTTTATTAGTACTGTGGTTTCTAAGAGAAGAATCCAGAAAATTAGCTTCTTTAACTTTTGCCTGGCTGGTAGGGATATCATTAGTTTCAGTTCTGATTCCGTATTCCGAAAGGATTATCGAATCTTATTTACGATTATTACCTTTGGAGACTGAATTGATTCGGGGAACTCGTTTTTTTGTACCGATTCTAAGTTTGGTTTCTATAGGTGGACTAAGTCACGTTTTCTTTAATTCAAAATCGAATCCATTAAAAATTAGTTTAGGTTTGATAGGGCTATTATTTTTGGTGAACTATTTTACCTTTCGAAGTACTAATTTATTATTCTTTGAGAAAACGAGAGCCTGCATTAACCAAGCAAAATTTTTATGCAATGATAAATCTGATCTTCAAAATTTATTATCAAATATCAATGAATTGACACCACCAAAATCTTCGATTTATTACACAAATCATTCTCAGGATACATTACCTTTAGCAGTGAGATACATATCAAATCGATCATTAGTCTACTCATGGAAAGATAGGGGAATGGGTTTCTCGCATCCTGGGAAAATGATAGTTTGGCATGAAATATTTGAGGTAATTGATAAATATCCAACATCAGCGGATTGGTATAAAACAAATCCACAGGAATTCGTTGATTTTGTTACATCACTTAATGCAGATTATTTCGTGCTTCAAAAGAACAATTTAAATGTATCTGTGGTGGAAGGCGAAATAATTTACGAAAATCCAACTTACTTTTTGGTTAAAATTCCAAATTCAAATTATTAGCTCTGGGTGAATAATATTAAGATGGAAGGTGCAATCTCAATTCGATTTCCAATAAAAAGAAAAATTATGCTTATAATCAATTAGGCTCGTATATAAAGAATCCAGAGGTAGTTGCATGTACTTATCAATCATTGTGCCGGTGTATAACGAAGAAGAAACGATCCCCTTACTTTACCAGGCGGTGATAGATGCGATGAAACCAATTTCCAAAACCTGGGAATTGATACTGGTGGATGATGGGAGCAAGGATCAGAGCTTTACTAAATTGCATGAATTAGCCAAAGTTGATCCGGAACACATAAAGGTGATTGGACTACGCAGAAATTTTGGGCAGACCGCGGCGATTGCTGCGGGCATTGATCATGCCGCAGGGGAAATCATCGTATTAATGGATGCGGATTTGCAGAACGACCCGAAAGATATTCCAATTTTGTTGGATAAGATTGATGGTGGATATGATGTGGTCAGTGGTTGGCGGGAAAAACGCAAAGATACGTATCTCACCCGAACCCTGCCTTCCCAATTCGCTAATAAGTTGATCTCAGTGGTAACTGGAGTTCACCTTCACGATTATGGATGTACTTTAAAAGCTTATCGCCGTGAAGTGATTACAGGTTTCAAGCTTTATGGAGAGATGCATCGCTTTATCCCTGTCTATGCTAATTCTGTTGGAGCCAGGATTATTGAGATTCCAGTACGTCATCATCCAAGGAAATTTGGAAAGGCAAAATATGGTCTCGAAAGAACCTTCAAAGTGATTCTGGATTTGTTCACAGTAAAATTCCTTAATTCCTATGCAAACAAACCCATCTACCTATTTGGGGGTACCGGAATCATCATCATTTTAATTTCAAGCATTATCCTCTTTTACTTGTTTATAAGAAGAGTCTTCTTCCTGGTTCCGGTGCTTGAATCACCACTTTTCATGTTAAGCAGCATGTTTTTCATATTAGGTTTTCAATCCATTCTGATGGGATTGATTGCAGAATTGTTGGTACGAACCTATCACGAGGCACAACATAAACCAACTTATACGATCAAAAAAACCGTTGGGTTTGATGATGCTTCAGACCAATAGAAAAATAGAGAATTATCAGCTTTAAACCCAACCATCTTTACTGTTGAACGAGTAACTTCTTCTCTTTAATTTCCCATATTTGCGTTGCGAATCCATCAATGAAATAACGATCATGAACAATCGCCAGGATAGTTCCATCAAATTCGGATAAAGCATTTTCAAATTGTGTTCGCGATGGGATATCCAGATGATTAATCGGTTCATCGAGGATGAGAAAGTTACAGCCGTCTGCAACAAGGCACGCTAAAGTAAGTCTGGCTCGTTCTCCATAGGACAAATCTTTGATAGATTTAAATACATCGTCACCTTTGAACAAAAACTTGGAAAGAAAACTACGATTCTCAGTTTCATTTTGTGACATCAATTTACTAATTGTCTCGAGAACAGTTTTATCCGGGTTTAATTGGTTTTGCTCCTGAGACATATAGCCGACCTTAACCTGAGCACCTAATCGACTACTTCCATCTAAGGCAGGTATTTCACCCAGGATTGTTTTAATCAAGGATGTTTTTCCACTACCGTTTTCACCAATTAACGCCAAACGCTCCCCAAAATTCAATATCAGGTTTATATCGTTTACCAAAACTAAATCACCATGACCAACCTTAAGATTTTCCATGATTAATACATCTCTGCCGGAACTTGAAATTTCTCCAAAATCCATGCGCATTTGCCAGGTTCTAACTGGTTTCTCAACCCCTTCTTGTATCAACTTTTCCACTCTTTTCTCAATGTTCTTAGCTTTTTGGATCGTTTCTTTGGTGCGATTGGCAAAGAAGCCAATGCTGAAACCATCTGTTTTGGAAGGGTCGGTCTTCCCACCTTTGCGATATTTTGCTTTTGATCGCATCTCAGTTGCAGCTTTACGTAAACGTGCAATTTCCTCTTGTTGGTCCTGATAAGCTTGCAGATGTTTTTGCTGTTTAGAAAGTTTCTGTTCCAAATAATCCGAATAATTTCCTGGATAGAATTCAATAGTATGCGAATGCTCGTCCAATTCCAGGATTGCATTCACAGTCCGGTTTAAGAAAGTACGATCATGGCTTACCATCAATATGCCACCATGAAATTTGTTCACCCAATCTTCTAACCATTCAATCATCTTGATGTCGAGATGATTGGTAGGCTCATCAAGAATAAGTAATTGTGGTTTTGATAAAAGAACTTTCGCCAACATCAATCTTGTTTTCTGTCCTCCACTCAGGTGAGAGACAGGGGAATCCAAAGCAAAATCGCTTAATCCGAGAGAATGTAAAATTTCTGGTGATTGATGAACAACCTCATTCCAATGGTTGATACGCGATAAAACCGAATCAAATTCCTTCTGGATTTCCTGGTTATCCGTGTTTCTTGTCAGGAATTCTGATAATTCTGATAACTTCTTTTCCAAATCATAAATGGATTCATATCCACCGCATAAATAGGATTGAATTGAAAGATCTTCATCAATTTGCATTCCTTGGGGTAAGTAACCTATTTGTAAATCACCAGGAAAATACCTGACTGAACCTTTATCAGCAATTTCTTCCCCAACAATAATTCTAAGAAGGGTAGTCTTTCCACTGCCATTTATCCCCACTAAACCATAATGGTCGTTTGGATTTATTGAAAAATTTACGTTCGATAAAATGGGGTCTAACCCATAATTTTTATAAAGTTGTGAAACTTGAAGCATAATAACCTGCCTGTCTAAACTATTAAAAACAATTCTTACCAGCGACACAAGTTACAGGTTGTCAATCATTCCTACTTCAAGCCTCCTATTATTATTTTTCTTAATTATATTTGAAAAATTGTAATCATCCCTGGGAATTTGGATAAATATCTTCCTGGTCAAGTGGATAATTTTTCCATTTACTCTATAATGTAATTTTTTTACAAATACTACTATATTACAATCAAGGTGACGCGTTAACTAAATTCTAAGAGAAAGATACTATAATAAATTAAATATTAATTATTTCGGGAGGATGTAATGCACGAAAAAAGTATTGAACTACTCAATAAAGCAGTCGCAGATGAATTATCAGCTGTTCATCAATATATGTATTTTCATTTTCATTTAGATGATCAAGGTTATGATCTCTTATCATCCATGTTTAAAAGAATATCCATTCAGGAAATGGGTCATGTTGAAGCCTTAGCTGAACGAATTCTCTTTTTAAAAGGTGAAGTGAAGATGGAAGTAGCAGATCCAGTTGAAGCAATTCATGATCCAGCAGAAATGTTGAAAAAAGCAGCAAAAATGGAAGAAACCAGTGCAAAAGATTACAATTTGTGGGCGAATGAATGTGCGGCCAATGCTGATTCTGCGACCAAGAAAATTTTTGAACAACTTGTTTTGGATGAAGAAGGCCATTTTGATCAATTCGATACCGAATATGATCAACTTCAAAAATTTGGGGAACGTTATCTTGCTTTACAATCCATCGAAAGAAGCAAGAAGTTGGAATCTGGCGCTCCATTAGCTTAATGCTATTCAATGAAAACAATTTGAACCTTGGAAAACCCCAAGGTTCTTTTTTTGTAATGATTATGCGCTTAATAAATTAGATAATTATCATATAAATTGTTCATAATTTAGATTT
>CAYSFA010000107.1:0-11462 GCA_964430025.1 uncultured Anaerolineaceae bacterium
GTGAGAAATGATTAGTAGGAGTTTTTATTATGTACAATGCAGTCTGCCCTGCTTGTGGTGAGGATATTGAATTTGAGGAATCCTACCAGGTTGGGCAAAATACCGTTTGTCCCAAATGTCTTGAATTATTGGCAGTTGTGATGACAGATCCTCTCATTTTTGATCTCTATACATTTGCAAATTCTGCTCCACAATGGTTTGATGCGGAAAAGCAAGAAGCAGCTAAAAAACATGAGAGAAAAAACAAACATCGGCATGAAGAAATAGATGGACGTGATGAAGAATTGAATTGGGGAAAATCAGGGAAGAAATCAAAACTTAAAAATAATCACAATTGGTAGAGATTGACGAAAAAATAACCATTGCTTGCAATTGTTATTTTAGGATTTAAACCATAAGGTCATTGAGAGAATCCTCTCAATGACCTTATCGAAATGTCTTACGAATAATTATTTACGTGCGCCGTTGACGATCCAAATGCGAACTCTTTCAAACTCATCCTCAGTGAATTGGCCTGGATGTTCATTGCCTGGAGCGGCGATTGAAAGGATCAAACTTTCATCAGGATTTCCGGAGATGACAGCCAGACCGCTCTCGCCACCTTGTATGATGCCACTGTAAGTTTTTAAATTCAACCCACCAGATTCGCCGTGGCAGAGACCACATTTTTGTTCAAAAATGTAATTTATCCCACCATCCCATGTGTTTGCAACCATTAAATCAGGGGTGGGGGATGGTGCAATGGTCGGGAATGGTGTTGGTGTGCGAGGAGCGAAAGCTTCTCCTTCCGCATAAACACGAGGTATTGTCGTTATGGCTGTTTCTTCATAGTTTGCTAAGAAGATGACCAAGGCTACCATGATCACTGAAAAAACAATTGAGATTGGTGTGAATACCTTCATCCGTTTTTTGTACGCAACAGGATCAACTTCTGGTTCAGGTTCTCCCGCTTCGATTTTCTCTAACTCTAATCCATGTTCTTCTTCCATTTCATGACGAGTTAGATGCCCTTTAAACATCGACCAGTTCCAGTGTTTGATATGAACATTATAAAAGTGCCATAGTAATATGGCTAACACTGCCAGGACGGCTTCTAAGCCATGGGCAACCTTCGCTGCCGGAACGATTTCTCCAGGGAAAATTCGGGTGGTTAGAATGGGGTTCCAAAGCATGAAACCGGTGAGGCCCATCAGGAAGTAGCCCCAAATCATCGCCAAATATTCCAATTTTTCTGTGTAATTATAGCGAGGCATCTTGGGAGGTTCTTTCCGTAGACCTATATTGTGAAGGAAGGAAAAAAGCGCATCAAAAATATCTTTGATGCGTGGCATCATGGAAGCTTCTTTTCGTTTTACATAAAGGAGGTAAGCCAATAAGATGAAGTGGTAAATACCTTCCAGGAAGAAGGTGATTGCAGCGATCCTATGGATGATGCGAACGACCTCAATACCTCCCAGGAAACTTATGATCGATATTGAAACAGTATTCAAGGCATATTTTTGTATCAGGCCTGTAACTGCTAAGGTGGTGAATGAGAGAATCAGTAGAATATGTTCAAGTCTACGGGCAATATTAAATCGTTCGTATTTTTTGGTATGTTCACTCATTGTCAGTAACCTCCTCACCTTCAATTGCAACTTTAATAGGTTTGGGTTTGAAAAATTTCATTCGAACACGGCGATAAATATCACTCAACACAAAGAGCACCATACCACCTAAAACAATTGGGATTAAGTACTTATAAAACTCTGTAACATAAAAAACAATCGGGTATTTGCTTTTATCAGGAATGTAATGACTTAACCAGGTATCAGGGAAATTGGTTGTGGCGTCGGGATGGCATGCCTGACATGCTAACAACATATTTTGTTTTACAGACAATCCTTTATTTGGATCATTGACCGAAAGAATGTTGTGAATCCCATGACAGTCATAACAAACGGCTTTGTTGGTGACCTGGCCTGGCTCTGTTTTCTCAAACAAAGTGACAGTAGTACCATGAAAATCTGCTACATAAGTATCCAGCACCTCAGTTGATAGGCTATATTTATCCATGATTGAGGCATTCGTATGGCAGTCGGCACACATGTACACTGAGCTATTACGAAATTCAGCAGTGCTGGTATCTTCCATCGTATGAACCCCATGGCAATCAATACAACCCGGAACATCCAGGTTGTTCTCCTCGATCATGGCTTCGCCGTGAACGCTGGCGGCATATTCTTCATAAATACTATTATGGCAATTTGCACATATTTCGGAGTGTTCTGTTTTGTTCAGTTCTTCCATGTATTGTTGTTTGTGTGGATCATGACAATTGGAACAAGTTGGGGCATTGACATCACCGGCATTGAGTAATTGGCCATGAATACTGTCTTTGGTCATACTTGCTTGTTCTTCATGACATTCCACACAATCTTCATCGCGTTGTAATTGGAATTCATGTAAAGTCTGTGCGGTTCTGATCGGATGTGGAAAACCACTAATATCTGTATGACACTGAACGCAGGCTATCTCATTGCGATCATGGACTGAATTCGCATATTCTTGTACGTCGATCTGAATAAATAATTCTTCTCCACTTGGTAATTCAACCGGGTTATATGCTTCTGCATGACAACTAAGACAGGCAACATTGGAGGTGTTATCTGGTTGCGTCTGAGGTTCGCTTTCAGTTTGTGCCACCACAATCTCTGGAGAATTCAGCTGACCTATAACAATTAGTAATAATGTGAACATTGTTAGGAGAAGAAGTCCTCTTCCAATGTTGAGGAGATTAGTTCTCTTCATAGGTTTCTCCTTGTTCAATTGACAGATGGGAAATATTCATTGTATCCGGTTCTTTCTACAGTCTATAAAGATTAATTGTAAATTAAAAAATATACCAATTTGGGTAGTATTTTACCAAATATTAATAATAAATTAATGTTTCGATCATTTTCACTTCATATGGTGATTTTTTCAATATGATGATTGTCTATAATAGATTGATCGAAATCCCAACTTTGTGTTGGATAGACTATAGAACCATATAGTTTTTACTTATAGAAAACAGACATTCATCGGTCATAATCAAAAAAGGAAGACCGAACAAAAGCTTCTCTTCAGTCTTCCTTTATAAAAACCCTTAAAATTGTTTATGGATTTGCTCCGGCATTTATCCAGGCAATGATCCATTCGAGTTGTTGGTTGGTGAATTGCGCAAAGTGTGGTGGATCGGATTGTTGGATAGTTACTAAGAGGCTGTTTTCAGCATCACCTGGAAGCACAATCGCTCCATTATTTCCACCTTGCACGATGGAATCGTACTCACTTAGATTTACACCAGCCAATCCATTTGCTCCATGACAATCTAAACAGGTCGAAAAAACCGATTCAATTTCAGTGTAACTAATATCTCCACCTTCGAGATTCGGCGGTTCAATCGGTTCAGGGGTTGGTATTTCCTCGATGATGACAGATAAGATCTCTCTTAATCGTGGTGCATTGAAACCTGCGAAATCCCAGGCTTGCCCGTGACATCCGGAATTGCTACAGAAGGAGGTATTACTGGCACCACCAGGATCACCCATCGTATGGCAGCTCTCACAGGTGTTATCGATAATCTCATGGTGCATGGTGATCCAATTTGTGTCTTTATGGGATGAGGGTTCTATCCCGCGACTTACCTCGATATTGGCAACAAAATCCTGAGGTCCAGCGACGACAGGAATGGAATGACAGAGGTTGCATTCAAGACGCACCGCTTCATTTTCCGGGTTGAGATGTTTGCCATCATGGCAACGGAAACAACCCGGAGAGGTAAGATGTTGGCTATTATCGGGATGGGTGTCCCATTTCATTTTTTGATCAATAAAAACATTTTCCTGATAGAACTTCCAAAGCACATCAACTGTTTGTTGAAGATCCTCCCGGTACTTCGCGTACTCAACGGGGAAATTCTGCTGATAATTGGGGATTAATTTTTCAATACCTTCTTGTGCATTCTCATAACTCTGAAAATCTCCTCTTAATGCAGTGGTTGCATAATTTTTAATAAAAGGAATATCACTGTTTATCTCTCCCCTTGCTAGCATATCATCCACAACTTTGTCAGGGTATTCAACCAAATGGGCTGTGCGATTATGGCATGACATACAATCCATCACCAGCAATTGATCTTCCTGGATTTGATTGAAGTCAAAGTCTGATTCCGTATCGAAATATTCCGTAATGGTTCCGTCTTTATTTTCCACGCACACATAAGGAATATCCTGCTGTCGTTCATCGGTTGCGTAAAAGGAGACGGGATTTTCAATGTGCCAATGAATCCCAAACCCTAAGCCTTCTCTTTCAGAGCCGCCACCGGTTTTCATTACAAGATACGTGGTTGTTTCGGTATTGTTCTCATCCTGACCGAAATGTTTAAATTCAAGTAAGGTGTCGTTGGAAAATACCTCTGGAAAATGACAAGTTTCGCAAACATCCCTGGCAGGACGCATATTTCGGGCAACAATTGGAAAATGATAATTACTTAGCACCATTGCTGATCCGGTTTGGTAAGAATATTCAATTTTCCGGATGATCTGAGTGCCTAAATCTGCTCTTCCTAAATGACATTCTTCACAGGTTACCCTGGCGTGATCTGAATTGATGTGAGTCATGTGTTGGGGGGGCATGGTATGACAGGCTGTTCCACAGAATTCAGAAGAATTGGTATATTCCCACGCTTTGGTAGTAGCAAGGCTAATTCCAATGATCACAATGATGATGATTCCATAAGGAAGAAGACGAATTGCGATATGGGTGTTTGGGGGAGGGAAGAAAACCTTTTTCAACCATCTACCTAATTTCTTCATGGTATCTCCTCAGGTATTTGATTTGTGTTTTTTGGAACGAATAAGGGTTAACGAAAAAAATCCCATGGGTATATACCCATGGGATTTTTTATGGATCAATTAAGGACGTACAAGGCCACTAACATCACCGCCAACATCTTGAATCGAATCATACAATACTTGCAAGATATAGGTAGGATTGTGAGCAAATGCGCCAGGATCTTTCATTGCATATTGGAAGTTGTAAGCTGCTCGCAATAAGCGGGGTGTCCAACTAGCAAAAGCATTAGCGCGATCGACTTCTTCAGGATCTACGACACCATTTTCATTTGTGTCATTGAAGAAATATGGATGAGAATGGGAGTCGTACACTAACGGTGTTCCACCATCTGCGGATTTATCGAGAATTGCTGCATAAAGAAGTTCAATGAGAGTTTCTACTTCTCCTGCCAAACCTTCGGTGGCACCATCTCCGTCATAATCTTCGGTTAAGGTCATACGAATGGTTGAAGGATCATCGGTCTGGTGACAGCCCTGGCAGGTTTGGGCTTTTACATCCAAACCATGTACATCATGGCAGTCAACACAGGTGGAGAATCCAATCACATGCGCATATTGACCCGCATAGGTTTTACCTTCATATTCGTAAACACCTTTTGCATCGGTACCAAACAAAGTTGCACCAGCTGCAAAGTAGTGAACGTTCCTGAAACTCAAGCCTTCCACTACCACATCATCACCGGCATCACCGATGGCACGGTTGACGCTTACGGTAGATTCTCGTCCTTGGTGGCAGTTGAGACAAAGATTTGCGGATGGTTTATCAGTAAATCCTAAACTTGCTCCACTTGGGAAGGTTACTGTTTCAAGTGCGTGAACAGCAGGCCATTCAGCTGTATTGTGGCAGGTTTCACACCACAAGCCGCTGGTAGGAGTGTTGGAGATGTTTGTTCCCTCAGAAATTAACTGCGGTAATCCTGTAGCAGTGTGGCATTTAGCACAAGTTGCAGGAACAGCACCTTCGCCATCCCAGTGACGCCAGGCTTCTGTATTACTGGCAAAGTGACCAGCATCATCTCTTACTGCCATGCTCATATCCACTTGAGTATCCACAACGGTATTTAGATCTGCAATCGAATCATGGAGCAATTGAATCAAATACTTGCCCCCATGTGCATACCCGCCAGGATCTTTGCTGACAGTCATGAAGTTATAGGCAGCTTTGAGTAATCGCGGTGACCAGGACGCAAAAGCATTTGGAAACACAGCTTCATCTGCTGCAAGTTCCCCATCGCCATTCGTGTCATTGAAGAAATATGGATATGCATTGGCATCGTAACCGATGGGATTTTCGAGCACTTCAGTTGCGTAAGTCTGAATGGCTGTATAAACCAACTCTTTCAGACCTTCTACTTCAAAATATATACCTTCTGCGATATCACCATCACCATCATAATCCACAAAGGAGGATGGTTCACGAATCGCTCGCAAATCTTCCACACTATTGGCTTCGTGACAACCTGCGCAGGTGCCTAATTCCAATTCCAGTGAATGGGGATTGTGACATTCGAAACAGGTTTGAACACCTTGAACATGCTCGAATAATGTGTCATAGGTCATTCCATCGTATTCATATCCACCTTTTACCTCGGTGCCATATCGGCTTACCGCGGCAGCATAGTAATGGATATTGATGAAACCTAGGTCAGCAGAAACTTCATCGTCTTCAACACCTGCAGTGGTGACAGCTTCGTCAACCTGAACCTTGGAAGCGCGACCCTGGTGACAGGTCATACAAACTGCTTCGTTACCAAGGCCGGTTAATTCAGCCCCAGAGGGGAATTTCACCGTTGATAATGACATTGTTGCATCATTATGGCAGGTTTGACATTCAATGACTGTATCAACAGAAGCATTTTTATCAACCACAAACATTTCGCTTCCATCAGCCCCTACGAAGTCTTGAAAACCAGTTGAGCTATGGCATGTAGCACATGCTACGGGTACTTCCATTGGATCTTCTTCGTCCCAGTGTCGGAATGCTTCTGCTTCTTTATCGGCATGGGGGGATTCCATCCAGAGATCTTCAAACGGTGCATCTACTGTTTCTGGTACCACTGGGCAAGGTTCTGGTGCAGGACATGATTGAGCGGGAGTTTCCTGGAGAACCTCAGGGGCTGGTGTTGCTTGGGCACATGCAGAAAGTGCCAAAACTGCCAGTCCTAGAACTAACACAATTACGAATTTTAATGTTGGATTTCCTTTCATAAATCTCTCCTCTGAAAACAATATTGTTAGTTTAAATGAGTAGATAATCTTTTTTTGCGCACCTCCTAGATTAAAATAAAATGAGAATTGCAGGAAAGTATATCAATTAATTTATATTAAAACAATATTAGAATATTGATCAAATTTGTAAAAAATATAGGATAAATTAAAATTTATGTAATTATATTTATAATTCGTAATGAATTAATTGATAAAATTTGAATTTTGGCATAAATAAGACACAAGAATTTTTCAAATTAAGGTTATTTTTAAGGAATTCGAATCTTAAAATTTTCTGTAAAATATTAAATAGGTTCCGACAAGGATTTGGATCGATGAGGAAAAAATATGCTGATAGGCATTTTATCTGATACACATAATGACAGTAGTAATATTCAAAAGGCATTGCTGATTTTTTCAAAATTTAAACCAGAGGTTTTGTTTTTCTGTGGGGATGCAACTACCCCTACCTCATTGGAGTGGTTTTGTGAATATCCTTTGGTTTATACCTATGGGAATGGTGATTTTTTAACAGGGGAAATACATGCTTTGGTAAAAGCATTTAATCCCAAAAATTTTGCTGGTTTTGCTTTTGAAGGCGAGATTGACGGAAAATATATCGGAGTGACACATGGACACTTGGAAGAGAATTTAAATGAAATGCTTAATAGTGGACGATTTGATTATGTGTTTACCGGGCATACTCATTTGAGAATGGATAAAAGAATAGGAAAAACCAGAGTGATTAATCCTGGTGCATTAGGGGGCTTAAAAAAGCAGTCCAGGAGTGTGGCACTTCTGGACCTGAAAACAGATGAATTAACCTTTGAAATATTAGATTGAAACCATTTTTTATCTATTTTTTTTACCACCGGGCATGGTGTTCTTCCGCGAACCCAATTAAATCTGTAATTTCAATCTCCTCCTCCGCATCGGTAAGGAGAGTGCCTGAATATTTTCCAAATATTTGGTGCACTTCTGAATAAAGAAGTTTTACATCTGTTTTAGCTGTTCGGTCAAAGAAAGGCTGGAATGTCAGGTTAATGCGTCCATCTTCAGATTTCATTGTCCAGGTCTGCATAAAATCATTTGGATTGTACTTAAATTCAGTTTTCCCGATTTTGTGGACTTTTCCATTGAAGATAAAAGCGTTTTCTGAGGATGCCGAAGTATCACCAAATCCATACCCCATGTTTAAACCAATTGTTTGGTGATCGGTAGTGAATCCTGATGCAGAAGCCCACACCCAGAATGAATCGTAAGCCCAAACACCGCGTCCCCAGTCTAAATTTCCTAAGGCTGTGTCAGAAGTGAGTTCGTATTTCTGGCCAAGGTACTCGACCCAACCATTGGCAGGCATACAGTTTATTTTTCGATTGAAATAGAAACGGCGTTTTTCGATGGGAATAACCAGGTTCATTGATTCTTGACCTGCGGGAAGGTTTAATTTAAAGTCTGCTTTTAAATCCTGTCCATTTTCAAAATTTGACCAATTGACCAATATTTTGCGTTGGTCGTTGGTCGTGTAAAAAGTCAAATTCACTTTGTCATTTTTATATTGAGTTATTCCATCCTGGCTATTTCGAGGGATTTGTACACCAATCGCCAAAGGTAAGGTTAAGGTTTCTTCATGCAACTTTTTATTCTCAAAATCGATGACATAGGCGAATACCATTCCCAAATATCCGATATCAGAAACAGTGAATGAAAAATAATGGGTCTTCGTGCTCAGGCCATAATAATCCCAACGTTTCATCCGAAGTGATTGTAAAAACTTCAAGGAGTAAAAATTAGCATTTTCCAGGTTTGAATCCAGTAAGGGCTGAGGTGACCATCCAGCTATGCTTACATCTCCGTTTTCCTTTAATAAAGGTCCGGGGTTTGAAATTCGAGTTTCCATCTTCCCTCCTACTAAAACTGATCTAATGCTTGCGTGAGATCTTCAATTAAATCTTCCACATTTTCAATTCCAACGGAAAGGCGAACAAGCCCGTCAGTTATTCCGGCCTTAAGTTTGTCTTCCGGCGATACATTCACATGACTCATGCTGGCTGGGTGCTGTACGAGTGAGTCGACATTTCCCAGGGTAGTTACCAGACCAAATAGTTTGACATGGTTCATGAAGTTAACTCCGGCTGAATACCCACCTTTTAACTCGCAGGCAAGCATTCCACCATAAGCAGACATCTGATGTTTTGCCAGGGAGTTATCCGGATGATTGGATAATCCAGGATAAAAAACCCGTTCAATTTTTGGATGTTCTGATAACCATTTCGCAATTTGAAATGCATTATCACAGTGTCGTTGCATCCTGAGTTCGAAGGTTTTTAATCCTAAATAGGTGAGCCAGGCGTCAAATGGAGAAGGTGAAGCGCCATAGAGTTTTAGATGGTTATATAAATTATTGTTGACCCAATCAGGATATTTGCTTAAAACCACCCCACCAATTATTGTGCCATGCCCGCTAAGATATTTGGTGGTGGAATGAAGGACCACATCTGCACCGAGATTGAATGGTCGTTGGCAAAATGGACTGGCGAAAGTATTGTCCACAATTAACCAGGCATGATGGTTATGTGCAATCTGGGCAACTGATTTCAGATCTACCAGGGAAAGCGTAGGGTTGGTGGGTGATTCTGCATAGGCGAGTCTCGCATCAGGATGCTGTTGAAAGGCTTGCTTCCATTCCTGGATATTCCCTGTGGGAAGCCAAACAATTTCAATTTGATTTTCCTGAGCAATGAGGTGCAAGAAACTATAGGTTGCCCCATATAAATTCTGGTGAGTGATAATTTTTTCGCCACTTTTCACACAAGATAATACAGCAGCAGAAATGGCCCCCATCCCTGAGGAAAATAATTGCCCGTCAATGGAATTTGTACTTTCTACGTCCAGATCGAGAGCTTCCAATGCTGCAATTTTTCGAACAACCTGTCGTTGATTAGGGTTACGCATACGGGTATACACATACCCTTTTTGTTGATCCTGAAAAAATTCCGCGCCGGTTTCCGCGTCTGGAATGCGAAATGCAGAAGTTTGATAGATAGGGGAGACGTGTGCTCCCAAATCATTGGATTCCTCGGCATGATGTGTGACGATGGTAGAAATGCCAGGTTTGTGAAGTGACATACCTTCCTCCAATCTTTATGATATTAGATTATACAGCTGAACCGCGAAAAGGATTGAGACTAAGCGCTAAAGTTCTTTTTCAGTGTGAAAATTTTTAATGGATGACCTGCATCGAAGTAAATCTGGATGCGTTCACCTGGCTGATACACCTCGGTGTGCAATTTAAAGACATGCAGAATTTCCCCGCTATCTACTTGAACCCGATAATAATTGAAAGCTCCTCTAAAAAAACGATTGAGAATCGTCCCATTGCCATTTTCATTCGGGGTGAAGTTGATATCATCCCCACGGACTGCAATTTCAACTGGCAGGTTATTATCAAAGGAATGAGTCTGAGGGAAAAAGCCCATCCTGGTTTGGACACCTCCTTGGGTTGTCACACCTTGCAGGAAATCACTATCCCCCATAAATTGTGCAACAAAACGCGTGCCGCTATCATGAAAGACTCCCTCGGGGTAACCAATTTGTTCGATTTTCCCATGATTAAACACAGCCAAACGATCTCCCATAAACAGGGCTTCGTCCTGGTCATGAGTTACAAAGATGGCGGTACTATTTGAAGCTTTGAGGATATTCCTGACCTGTTCACGTACTTCCAGCCTTAGATGGGCATCCAGGCTGCTGAATGGTTCATCCATTAACAATAATTCGGGATCTGGGGCTAGTGCCCTTGCCAATGCAACCCTTTGACGTTCACCTCCTGATAATTGATGGGGATAGCGATTGGCCAAAGTAGTGATTGAGATCAAATCCAACAATTCCTTCACCCGATCATTTCTCTCTATTTTTGATTTGCCTTTCAAACCAAAGGCAATATTATCGAAAACTCGCAAATGAGGAAATAAGGCATGATCTTGAAAAACCATCCCGATATTACGTAACTCCGGGGGCACAAAAACTTTAGCTGAATTTATCACTTTTTTATTTAGGGTGATGGTGCCTTGATCCGGTTTTTCCAATCCGGCAATCATACGCAAGGTGGTTGTTTTTCCACAACCGCTTGGTCCAACGAAGGATAAGATTTCCTGATCTTGTACTGAAAATGAAATTTGATCGACTGCAGGGGTAAGGTTTTCCGAAAAGTGTTTTGATAGAGATTCAATGGTTAATTTCATCGTTTGAATACAGCTTCCCTTCGTAATAGAAAGTAAAGAGGAATAAAGGAAATGATGACCAATAAAAGAGCAGCCGGAGCAGCCTGAAAATAAAAACCTTGTTCAGACCAAACCCACACTCTGACTGCCAATG
>CAYSFA010000108.1:0-11398 GCA_964430025.1 uncultured Anaerolineaceae bacterium
AGGTGATTGATTATAAAATGCAATCCAATGGTTCTATTGGCTGGAAGGCTTATTAGCAAGGTATCAACATCATGAAATACCATTTGAAACAATCCAATTTCTGTTTCAAAAGATAAACAATCAGGCGAAGTAGTCGTTACAAATTCTAATTTGTCACCTTTTTCATCCAGAAAAAAAAGATCTTGGATGAAGGGAGAACGAAATAAATAACTGGCTAATCCTGGGGTGATTCCAGTGAGCCGCTCAGCTAATTTGATAAAAAGTTCACTTTCTCCCTCTTTCTGAAAGACAAGCAATCGTGAACCAATGTCACTGAACGGCTCTTTACAAATGTCTATTTTATTGTGAAGAGTTTCTAACAATAATGCGTGCTCCTTCTGAAATTTTATCCTTTGACTGCTCCGGCTAGCATACCACGAACAAAGTACCTTTGTAAGGAGAAGAAAACGATCATCGGTAACAACATGGATAAGAATGCGGCTGCAGTTAACAAATGCCATCCTGCGCCTAACGATGAAACCATATTACTAATTTGGTATGTCATAACCGGTTTAGTTCCACCAAGGAACACCAGAGAAACTAATAAGTCATTCCATACCCAAAGGAATTGGAAAATGCCTAACGATGCGATAGCCGGCATCGCTAAGGGAATTGCCAATTTACTAAAGGCTGTCCAATGATTTGCCCCATCCAAATAGGCGGATTCAAATAAATCACGTGGCAAAGACCCAAGGAAATTCCTCATTAGATATATTGCATAGGGCATACCAAAACCAGTATGGAAAAGCCATACACCGAGGAAGGTACCATTCATACCCAATTCTGAATAAATTCGGGAAATTGGGACCATAGTCATTTGCAATGGAACAACCTGTAAACCAACTAAAATTCCAAAAATCAACATCCTGCCCTTAAAATGCATCCAGGAAAAAGCGTAGCCTGCAAAAGCAGCGAAAAGAATAGGTAATATTGTTGCAGGAATAGTGACAAACAAACTGTTTACAAATGCTTGCCCCATACCTCGTGGATTCAATAAATCAGACAGATTACATTTGATATCCAAAGGAGGTGTTCCATCAGCACAATCCTGTACATAAGTACGCGTACCACGATAACCAACCAAAGCATCTATATAGTTGTTCAATGTAAATCGTGGGGTTGGTTCAGTTCCGGAAATATTCTTTAAGTGCACCACAATATTTGCAACTACTTGCGCTTCCGGAACTGGAACATCTTCCATGTGTGGTTTTCCATCAATCTCTTTTGCTAATGCTGGCATCATAAGCACAGAACGATCAAATTTAGAGATCAGCTCTGGATCACCTAAATTGGCGTTCGGTAATAAATCGCCCCGCACACCGTGACAGTATTCACAGTAGGTCTCATATTCATTTGCGCCTACAGGTGCACTCAAAATTGTCCACCAACCCGAATTGTTAATTGATTGAACCGGACGAAATGAGGTGACTAATAATCCAAAGGTGGGGACAATCCAAATGATTACCGTAAATATAATGATGGCATTTTTGGGAATGCGTGAGAGAAATTTATTAAATTTTTCTTTGTTCATCGCGATTCCTCCTGAGCTAAGAAGCGTCTTATATTCATATATATGAATGGGATAATGGCAATCACCAGGATAACTGCCACCGCTGTACCCCTACCCATATGAAAGTTGATATACATCTCTGTGTACATTCGGTTGGCGATTACGTCAGTTTTGAAATTACCACCAGTCATAACATAAACCAAATCAAACAATTTCAAAACGTTGATAACCATTGTCGTTAATACGACCAATATGGTTGGCATGATGATGGGGACAATTATCCTCATGAAAACCTTCCATTCAGTCGCTCCATCAACACGAGCTGCTTCTATGATTTCATCAGGAACAGATTTAAGAGCGGATGAAAGGATTGTCATACAGAAACCAGTCCAAATCCATACACCTACAATGATCAACATAGAGGTGTTTAGTACCTCTGTAGTGAGAAATGAAATTGGCTTACCCCCCAAACCGGTAATGATTGCATTAAGTAACCCCACCTGCAATTGTTGTGAACCATAGTTATATACAAACTTCCATATTACACCGGCACCAACAAAAGATATCGCCATTGGCATGAACAATATCGCCTTTGCCAGTGCTTCATACTTTATTCCATCTACAATTTTGGCAAAAACCAAACCTATGATGACGGTAAATGCCACCATAAAGATAATCCATTTGATGGTGTTGCCATAAGACGACAGCCAAAATGATTTCCAGAATGTAGCGAAAGTAGTGGTGTCAAATTCGGCAGTTAGGGCATATCGATAATTTTCAAATACTCCCCAACAAGGTCTCCCTTCCACGCAAGTTGTTGCAGCAGAATTTACACCAGTTTTATCCTTAAAACTCAAGGAAATGGTATTAATCATTGGGTAAACAATGAAAAATATCATTAGCAGAATCGCAGGAGCCAGATAGTAAAATGGTGTCACTTTTCCCTGTTGCATAATCTTAGGAACGGGTTTTGTGGCCATATGCCCTCCTCCACTTAATTATTTGAATGTAACTTTTTAAGGAGTATAGAGGCGGTGTTTACCCGCCTCTACTTTTCTACTTTCTTTTACACTATTCAGCAAGAGCATCAGCTTGAACTGCTGCTACCTCTGCCAAAATTGCATCAAGATCGCCACCATTTACATAATCTGAAACTGCAGTAAATTCAGCACTTCCAAAACCACCAGGAATCGTGTCTCCAATATCCGGGGTGAAGCCTTCTGCTGAGTAAAATGCTTCAGCTTTCTTGATTAAGGAAGCATCGCTATAATTACCGGCAGCACCTTTGTTAGGAGAAAGGTCAAAGCTGGCTGCTGCCCACGCAGCACCACCTTCTGGAGAAGCTAAGTAACTTACCAAAGCTTTAACAGCAGGTTTATCACTGAAAGCCATCATCCAGTCAGATCCACCTTGCAGACCTTTGGCATCAGGAATTACAAAGAAATCATAATCTTTTCCAAATTCCAGGTTAGGATATTGGGTTGTAATTGTCCCACCAGCAAAACCTGATTGTTTAACCATGTATGCTTCTGGCGGATCGGAGAATACTTTCAAAATCGCGTCATTGAAACCTGTGGATAATGTTCCTTCGGCACCACCAACTGTATAAACAGGATCCGTTGCCCATTTGCCATAAATTTCATAGGCTTCTTTCACGCCAGGATCATTGTAAGCTACTGAACCATCAATCAAACCCATCACAAAATCAGGACCTTGTTTTACCAACATGATGTCCTGTAAAAAGTCTGAACCAGTCCAACCAGTGGCATCACCGGATTCCATACCCATTGACCAAGGAACATTACCATCAGCAACAATTTGTTCGACCAATGCTTCCAGATCAGCCCATGTTGTGGGGACAGCGTATCCAGCAGCCTCAAAGTTTACCGGGCTGTACCAGATAATGGTTTTGATGTCTGATTTGATGGGTAATCCGAGCCATTTTCCATCAATTACACCAGGATCAATCGCACCAGGAATATAAGCATCAGCACTTGCGCCTAATGTATCCATTGCAAATAATTTATCCTGGTATTGCAATATTTGTGTTACATTCCAGAAAGCAACATCTGGTGGATTTCCAGCCTGAACACGTGTGTCTAATAAAGCTTGATCACGTGTTGATTCTGGCTGTAAAACAATTCCACACTCATCAGCCAAAGGTTTTAAGATTTGATTTAATCTCTCTTCTTCCTGACCTGACCATTGATACAACATAGAAACTGTATCCCCTGCAGTAGCACCCATGCACCATGCTGGTGCTTCAGTCATAGGTTCTTCTACTTCGGCAGGTACTTCCGGGGCTGCAGGACTTGTACATGCTGTTAAAATCATGGCAGCAAGTACAAAAACTGCAAAAATTTTCCAATACGATTTCATATCTTCCTCCAAATTTTGATTTTTTCTAGATAGAAAATTTTTCATCAAACAAATATTAATTCTTTTCAATCACCTCCTTTAACCACAAAACTTACGCGGTCTCCCTCTGTATGATCTTCAATGGAAGTTCAATATGTTGAGTCGACTGTGTAGGGTTAGATAATCGGGAGATTAATATTGTTGCTGCAATTCTGCCTGATTCATCCAACGGTTGTTGAACTGTTGTTAAACCAAAATATTCAGCAATGTCGATGTTATCAAATCCAATAATAGCAATATCCTCAGGGATTCGCAATCCCATGGATCGGGCTTGTTTAATTAAAGATATCGCTTGCATATCTGTAGCCGCAAAAACTGCCAATGGTAAGCCATGAGGTAATAGCTTATTTATTGCATTCTCAGCAGAGAAAACATATTCCTGAACAAAGTCATCCGGAAGTGTAATATTCACTTCTGCCATCACCTTCTTATATCCGGCTAATCGTTTTATGATCGGATCAATGCCAAATTCCGGCTCCACTTGTCCGCCAATAAAAGCAATTCTTTCGTAACCTTTTTCCACCAAATAACGTGTGGCAATTTCTCCTCCGTACTCATCATTGATTACTAAAGTTGAAAAATTTGGATCATAATATTCGAGAACCACTGTTTGCAAATTATTTTCCAACAACCTTTTAGTGATTGTGGAATTGAATACCTGAGAAACGATGATCAATCCATCCAACATGCGACGGACTGGTAAAGTCTCCAGGAATGTTACACTGCGCTCTTTGTTATCAACTGGATAGACAACCATTTCATAATCTTTTTTATTGAGAACGGACGCGATTCCACGTAATCTCTGGACAAAAGATGGTGAAGTAAAAAACGGAATTAAAACCCCAATCCGACGAGTACCCATCAGTGCTCTGGCACGAGATTCAGCTTTTGGTACATATCCAAGTTTTTCAATAGCATTGATAACCAAGTTCCGAGTGTCTGCATTTACTCTATGAGGAAAATTCAATACACGAGAAACAGTCGCTATACTGACTCCTGCTTCACGGGCTACATCATAAATCGTTGGGTCGGGTTTGGTCATCATTTATTGCTTCTTGTAACTTCTTTTATGTAAGCACTTACATTATAGGAATTTTTAATACAAGAGTCAAGCATTTTTCTTAAGGATAGTTAATCTCTTTTTTCAAACGAGAAAATCTATCCCCCCATCCTCCATTGCTGCATTCAAACCAGAAGAGTTCATGTTTCCAAATTACCCACATAAATAATTTGGTAAAAATAAATTTTCATTAGATTCAATTCATAGATGAACCAAATAGAAAACCTTACCAAATCATTTATCAATCTGGGGATATAATTAGTGAGAGCGCTCTCATAAATTACTTTATCGTTTATTCGAGGATGAATGGCTAATCTTAGATTAGAAGACATAGCAAAACAAGCTGGTGTATCCAGATCCACTGTTTCCAGGGTGGTTAACAATCAACCTAATGTAAGTGAGAAAGTAAGGCGCAGGGTCCTGAAAGTTATTAATGAAACTGGTTTTAGCCCTAATGCGGCTGCCAGAACCTTGGTCTCGCAACGATCGAATACAATAGGGTTAATCCTCCCCCATAGTGTAAGCACATTTTTTACAGACCCTTATTATCCACATTTAATAAAAGGGATATCTTTGGCTTGTAATCATTACGATTTCACTTTAGCATTGTTCGTTGCTGGTACCCGTGAATACCAGGAAAAGATTCTCCCGCGTTTATCCAGCCAGGGGTTTTTGGATGGAATAATTGTTCAATCAGGACATCATGCTGACCAATCCATCATTCTGGAATTAGCCAAAACCAACATTCCATTACTGGTGGCAGGACGTCCCCTTTATCCTGATCAAGTTTGTTATATGGATATTGATAATATTTCAGCTTCTGAAAAAGCTGTTCGCCATCTCATTCACACCAATCACAAACAAATTGCTACAATCACCGGCCCCCTCACCAGTACAGTGGGTCAGGATAGGTTGGAAGGTTATAAGAAAGCACTTTCCCAGTCAAGTTTGAAAATCAATCCGTCATTGATTATTGAGTCGGATTTTACCGAAACTGGCGGCTATCAGGCCATGCAAACTCTTTTGGGATTTTTACCAGACGCTGTTTTCGCTGCTTCCGATATGATGGCAATTGGGGCAATTCGAGCAATACGAGACTCTGGTTACAAAGTCCCCGATGATGTTGCAGTTGTTGGTTTTGATGATTTACCCATCCCAGCTGTCAATGAAGCCGAGCTAACTACGATACACCAACCAGTTGTTCAATTTGGATTTAAGGCGGTCGAAACGCTTATCGAATTAATAGAAAGTGACTATCCACTAATTAAAAGAGTCCTGTTAGATTCAGAGTTGATTATTCGTAAAACATGTGGATATCATGAATAATCAATTAGCAAGAATGAATAAAAAAGCCTCTTGAGATAAAACCCAGGAGGCTCAATTAAAGAAACGACCAATTATCTTACATCAACCGGACAGTAAAATAATCGATCACTAATAATTGTTTTCTCATCGCCAATAATCTGGAATTCATCAAACAATCGAATATCTTCACTTGATGAACCAACCATAATCTGAATTTTTCCTGGTTCAACGACCAAATTTAGATCATTATCATAAAATGCCAACAAATCTACCGGTAACCTGAAGGTGATTGTTTTTGTTTCTCCGGGAGATAAAGCTATCCGTGAAAAACCTTTTAATTCTTTGACGGGGCGGGGAATACTGGCAAATAAGTCTCTACAATATAATTGAACCACTTCTTCCCCATCAATGTTGCTTGTATTTGACACTTTTAAAGAAATGTCAACTAACTCTCCAGCATGTGCCTCTTGTTTTTCGATGCGAAGGTCTTCATATTCAAATTTGGAGTAACTTAATCCATGCCCAAAGGGGAATAAAGGAGTCACTTTTTCGTTTACATAATCACCATAAATATTCGATCGGCTTCCAGAAGGTTTGTGGTTGTAAAATACAGGGATTTGCCCTGCTGAGCGGGGAATCGATATTGGTAATTTTCCCCCAGGATTTTCTTCACCAGTCAAGACAGAGATAATTGCTTTCGCTCCTTCTTCACCAGGTACCCAGGCTTGCAGAATGGCATTCGCCCGTTCAGCAATATCAGGAATGGCACTCGGTCTGCCATTTACCAGAACCACCACTACCGGTTTTCCTAGATCCAAGATTAATTGTGCTAGCTTTTCCTGAACACCAGGCAAAGATAAATCACTGGCATCCCGGAATTCCCCAGTTGTGCAATAGGGAGCCAATCCCGAATGCCCGCCCAAAACCATGATGACAACATCCGCCTTATGAGCCACTTCAACTGCTTTGGAAAACCCACTTTCATCCTCTGAGTTAATTCCACAGCCTTCCGTGAACAGGATATCGGTTGAAGGAAATTTCTCCTTGAATGCTTCAAGAAAAGTTGGGATCGGGACTGTAATTTTCTTAACATCTTCTTCTGTCAATTCGGCAAATACAGAATCACTAGCAGGCACTACTTTCAACAATTCTGATGTAGCCACAAAGGAATAATCTCCAACCATGCAACGCCAGGAATCAGCATTCGGGCCGATCACCCCAACTTTTAACTTTTGGGGGTTGATCGGTAATACTCCATCATTGGTCAATAAAACCATGCTCTTTTTTGCAATATCATACAACAACTGGCGCTGCCCGGAAGTATCAAAAACATCCATCACAGTATCTTCATTGACATATGGGTTTTCAAATAAACCCAATTCAAATTTCTTTCTCAAATGGCGTGTAACAGATTCATCAATGACTTCAAGGGAGATTTCACCTGCTTCGACAGCCTTAATTAATTTGTCATCATAACAAGCAACAGTTGGTAATTCCACATCTATCCCAGCATTAAGAGCCATGACGGCTGCTTCTGTCGGGGTTTCAGCTTTGTAATGGTAATTGTGAATCATCATGACCGCTTCGTAATCCGAGACAACCAACCCATCAAATCCCAGCTTCTCTCTAAGTAAATCAGTCATTATTTTCTTCGATGCTGCAACAACATCCCCGTCAATTTCAGGATATGCATTCATCATAGAAGCTAACCCGGCATCACGAATCGCAGCTTGAAAAGGCGCTAGAAATACATCCCAGATCTCTCGCCAGCCTAATTGAACTGGTCCACAATTCAACCCACCCATTGAAAAGGAGTGACCTACAAAATGTTTTCCTGTTGCCATTACACCATGGCGGATATCTTCACTTTGCAACCCTTTGATATACTCCACCCCAAATTGACTGACTAGCAAAGGATCTTCCCCAAAGGTTTCTTCAACCCTTCCCCAACGAGGATCACGAGCAACATCCAAAACTGGTGCCAATCCCTGGCGTGAGCCGATTGCCATCACCTGTTTGCGAATTTCAGAGGTCATTTGGTGCGCGAGTTCAGGTTGGAAAGTGCTTGCCAATCCGATGATTTCTGGAAATATTGAAGCAAAAGGAGCCATCAACCCTACACAACATTCCTCATGCACGATCGCGGGGATTCCCAGACGGGTTTTTTCCTTTAAGAAGGCTTGTATTTGATTTGCAACTTGAGCGGCTTCCCGTGGGGAGTAAGCAGAAGCACCACCAATTCTGGTGATTTGGCCGATACCATTTTTTAATTTGGTTTCGATTTTGCCGGAATCTAAAACGCCTGAAGATTGAAGGTCGTAAATCCAATAAGCTTGTAATTGAGATACTTTCTCCTCCAAAGTCATTGTTTCAAGCAGATTTTTAATTTCCTTTTCAAAATACACTTTTTGATTACTTTTTAACATAATGCTCCTGCTCTTAGGTTTGATTTAGCGATACCCGAGAAGTAAATCAATGGTTAATTGATCCAACTTTTCATATTTCAAACCTCTTTCAGAAATTTTTGTTCGATCAAATTGAATAGTTTTCAAAGCTTTAGCTTTTTCAGCAGAATATTTTCCGAAGTAAGGTGTCAATGCTGGATCTTCAGCATTGAGTTCCGATAAAATCGCCTGAATTTCCGGATCATGATTGAATTTTTGGGCTTTTTCTTTCAACTTCAAATAGGTACTCATACAACCTTTGGCAAAATCCTTAACCCCTTCATAATCCTCAGTTCTAAATGCATGGGCATCAAAATGACGCATACCATCATAACCCACATCTTCCAGGAATTTCACCAGATAAAAGGCTGCCTTAATGTCTCTTGAACCAAAGCGTAAATCCTGGTCATATCTGCCTGGATATTGGTCGTTTAAATCAATATGGAATAACTTGCCAGCTTCCCAGGCTTGTGCAACACCGTGCGTAAAATTAATTCCAGCCATATGTTCATGTGCAACTTCTGGGTTAACTCCAACCATTTCAGGATGATCAAGCGTCTCAATAAAAGCCAACATATGCCCAGTGGTTGGGTTATAGATATCTCCACGAGGTTCATTCGGCTTTGCTTCAAGGGCAAACTTCAGATCATATTTATTGTCTATTGCATATTCACATAAAAAGTTCATTGCTTCGCGATTTCTTTTGATTGCTTCAGCTGCATTTTTACTGGAATCAGTTTCTGTTCCTTCTCGTCCTCCCCAAAAAACGTAGATTTTAGCCCCAAATTCCACCCCAAGGTCAATTGCCCGCATCGTTTTTTGGAGGGCATAGGCTCTCACTTTGGGATCATTGGAAGTAAAAGCGCCATCTTTGAAGATGGGATCCCCAAACAAATTGGTAGTCGCCATCGGAACTACCAAACCGGTATCATTCAATGCTTGTCGGAAAGCTTTTTTGATGGCCGCTTCTTCCGATGGTGTTGCGTCAATCGGAATCAGGTCATTATCATGAAAATTAACGCCATAGGCACCAACTTCGCCAAGTAAATAGACCAGTTCTGCTGGTGTTTTTTGTTCGCGTACCGGTGATCCAAAAGGATCACGGCCAATTTGTCCAACAGTCCAAAGGCCAAAAGTAAATTTATGTTCAGGTAGTGGTTTAAACATTTTTATTCTCCTTTATTTCAAAAGCTTCCTTAAGAAATTTATTCACTATTTCTTTTGTATACAATCTGTCATTCTCGCTCATGGGCTGAATCTCGCTATTCGAGGCATCTGTATCGTCATTTTCCACAATAATTACATGAGCGTTTTTTGTCAGTGAGATGGTATGCCAGGTATACTTCTTTATGTTGTACACTCTTCCAATTTCCATAATTATCGATTGGATATTACCCGGTTTTTGAGAATTTCCTCCCAGCAACAACATACCACGTCCTCGCATTAAAATAAAAACTTCATCAGTTTTAAGATGCCTTTCCATTGTTGCCATGTTTTCTGGTAGTAGTTCATCCAGAAATCTCAGAGCTGCTACTCTCCATTGATCATAGGAAACGAGTTGTGAATACCCTACTCCCATGTAATCTTTTATCTCAATTAATTGTTCGTCCAAAATAATCCTTTTTTATACCTTTAATAAATGTTAGCTTTTACTTGAATTATTTGTCCCTTTGATTCAAAATCAGAGATAATATTCCCTTCTATTGGCTTTCCATCTATTTCCAAACAGACTGAATTTCCCAATCCTGTTCGTTCAATGGATATATCGAATAGTTTCCCACGAAATTCCCTTTTGATTGATAAATTTTTCCAGTGTTTTGGGAGGACAGGTGAGATTTGTAATCCGTTATATGTCGGTTTGATTCCTAAAATAAATTGTGTAATGGCTACATAATTCCAGGAAGCTGTTCCCGTTAGCCATGAATTCTTGGCTTCCCCAGGTTTTACTGCTTCTTTGCCTGCAATCATTTGAGCATATACATAGGGTTCACATCGATGCAATTCGCTTAATGATTCTCTATTGCTTGGGTTGATTCTAAGATAATAATCGAAAGCCTGGTCTCCCCTTCCAATTAATGTTTCGCTGATCATGATCCAAGGATTCGTGTGACAAAATACACTGCCATTTTCTTTATATCCAGGTGGATAAGAGGAGATTTCTCCAATATGTAAGTGATATTTTTGATAAGCTGGGTTCAATAAGACGATTCCATGTTCAAAAGATAGTCTTTCTTTTACAGAATCCAAGGCAAGTTGAGCTTTTCCATCTTCAATGCCAATCCCAGCCATAATGCAAATCCCTTGTGGCTCAATGAAAATCTGTCCATCATCATTTGTGATTGATCCGATTGGATTTCCAAAATCATCATAAGCTCTTTTGAACCATTTCCCATCCCAGCCAAATTGCCCAATCGCCATCTTCATCTGGTGCCATTTTTCCCCGAACCAATTCAGATCATCCTGTTTTCCACAATAAGTAGCTATTGCTTCCATCTCCGTGGCGGCGATCATAAACAACCCTGCAATAAATACACTCTCAGCGACTTTTCCCTCTTTATTGGTAGTCGTCTGAAAAGATTGACCGGGAGAATCTGAAAAACAATTGAGATTTAAGCAATCATT
>CAYSFA010000109.1:0-11267 GCA_964430025.1 uncultured Anaerolineaceae bacterium
CAGCCTTGAACAGGGCTATATTATGGGGTTCATCGGACGCAATGGTGCGGGCAAAACCACAACTATCAAATCCATCATGCGTCTTGTGCACCCTGATTCAGGGACAGTTACCGTTTTTGGCAAGGATTTCGCTTCTGAAGAATTTGCCTGCAAACAGCAGATTGGGTTAGTTCTTGGTCAGGTGTCTTATTATCCAACAAAGAAAATTTCAGTTATCGCTGACGTCACACGTCGTTTTTACCCCCAATGGAATCCAAATGCTTTTGTTGGCTATCTCAAACGTTTTGACCTCGACTCTGACAAGACTGTGAAGGATCTTTCTGACGGTATGCGCGTCAAGTTCGCTCTTGCCTTGGCTCTCTCGCACAACGCCAACCTTCTAATCCTTGATGAGCCAACCACTGGCCTGGACCCTGTTTCGCGGGACGATTTACTTGAGCTTTTCCAGGAACTGATCGAGAATGGTGATCGTAGTATCCTCTTCTCCACTCAGATCACTTCAGATCTTGAAAAATGTGCTGATTTCATTACATACATCAAAAATGGAGAAATTATTGCCAGCACTTCGAAAGATGATCTGGTAAATTCCTATAAGATCGTCAAAGGAACCAGGGGCCAACTCACCGAAACCATGGTTTCCCACCTAATTGGATGCAAGAAGAACGACTTTGGTTTTACTGCACTTATGCGTAAAGACGACCTACCCATCGCCAGCGGGTTGGAGATCGCCCCTTCGGACCTTGAATCCATCATGATCCACATCGAGAAGGAGTAAAGAATTATGAAAGCACTAATGTATAAAGAATTAAAACTTGCACTACATCCGACCACATACCTGTTTATGGCGATTGGTGCTATGCTAATGATCCCTTCTTACCCCTATTACGTGGCTTTTGTCTACACTTGCCTGAGTATCTTTTTCATTTTCCTCTCCACCAGAGAAAACAAGGATATCTTTTTCACCGCATCCCTGCCGGTTAGAAAAAGCGATGTGGTTAAATCTCGTGTTTTCACGGTAGCCATCATCGAATTGCTACAGCTCGCGATCGGTATTCCCTTTGCCATCATTGGGATCCGCATCAATCCTAATGCGGCTGGTAATCTAGTCGGAATTGAAGCCAACATGGCCTTCTTCGGACTGGTTTTGGTCATGTATGCTATTTTCAATGCTATCTATCTTCCAATATTCTACAAGAACACTGTCAAAGTGGGTTTTCCTCTAATTTTCGCCTTTATTGCCGTGACGATTTATGTAGTCGCTGTTGAGGTAGCAGTGCAGATGATTCCTTTTCTCAAAACACATTTGGATACTACCGATCCAGCGATGACGATGTACCAAATCCCCGTCTTGATCGCGGGTATGCTTATCTATGCCCTTTCGCTTTGGTTGACATATCGCATATCAGCGGCTAATTTCGAAAAAGTGGATTTGTAGCCCTGTATGGATATAGTAATTTCCAATACCTCGGGAGATCCAATCTATCAACAGATCTTTGACCAGATCAGTGCGCAGATTATCAAGGGGCAGTTACCCAGTGATTCTTCCCTGCCACCTATTCGGACGGTTGCCAAAGAGCTGCGAATCAGTGTGATCACGGTCAAACGAGCCTGGGAAGAATTGGAACATGCAGGTCTGATATATACCATGGCTGGTAAAGGTTGTTTTGTCTCTTCTCTGCAGCCAAATGCTCTTGATGCTAAGCGTAACCAGCTGGCAGGTGAAAAACTCTCTAAAGATATGGACTATTATAAAACTCTCGGAATTTCTCTCGAGGAGATCATTGCCATGGTCAAGAAAATCTATGATAAAGAATGAAATTAGGAAATTGGATTATAAAGAATTTACGAGAAATATCACTAATGCGATCAAAATACCAAGACTTACAAAAAAAATAAGTCGTCTGTATCCAATCAACCATGCGACAAGTCCGACTTTATGTCCCAAAGATTCCAATTTAGACTTGAGTTCTCCAACACTCGGCTCAGTTAAAGAACTGCCATCCGGAAAGACAAGCGTAGGTACGCTTTCATGACCGTTATTGATTTCGCGCACTTGTGCGGCTGCAACATTATCCTTATGGATGTCAATATATTCAAACTTGATCTTCGATTGCGTTAGTAATCCTTTGATTGGCCCGATTAATGGGCAGTTTGGATGACCATAGACAATAATGGCGTCATTCATTTAAACTACTCCTCATGCACGTAATAAAAGTATCGATTTTGCCATTATGGTTAATAATTTCAATTAAACAACCCCAAACTTAACCTTTACGAATATGTCATCCGTGAAAGGTCAGATAAAACCTGTAATGTTCAATTCTTACGAAAAAAGAAATATTATTATCGGCTTTGTGATGCAATCCGAAAATAATGTTTTGCTTTCACCTTTGAGAATATCTTGATACTGAGCAATATCATCCTTTCTTTCAAATCAAAAGCTTTCGCGTTGAAATCGTAACTTCAGAATTATAAAAATTGCATCATTAATTAATTTTGATATCTAACAAAAAACGCCTTCCAATCCGGAAGGCGTTTTATCTACGATCTTACAACTTTATGACTGCATTACAGGTCGGAATTTATATCCGTAAATGATCATGCCGCGATCTTCCATATCGGTGCGGATTTTCCGGGTTACCATTTCAACAGGCATTCCAATCTCTACTTCACTATCACCGAGATCGGTGAGTTGGGCAGTGACAACAGGGCCTTCTTCTAGCTGGACTAAAGCCATTGTGTAAGGGGCAGCCTGTTCGTATCCTGCTGGCACATTGTTCATATGTGTAAAGCTATAAATTTGTCCGCGACCGCTGAAGGAAAATTGGGTTTTCGCTTCTCCACCACAGTAGGGGCATACATCGCGAGGGGGGAATATCTTAGAATCACAATGAGGGCAGACTTCTCCCTCTAATGCGTAGCGTTGTTTTTTTAATCTCCAATGACGTGGTACTTCCATTTCCAGTATCTCCTTTTCACCATAATGATGATCATTGTTAGTTTACGCGGTAACTTCTATCAATTCCTATCAACATGCTGGATTCTTCTGTCTTTTTAGTAAGTTTTAACTTTTTAATGGCATTCTTTCTAAAATATGGGTTACCGCGGTGGATGCTGGTCCACCTAAACTTTGAACCATCGCCAAACGTGCATTTGGAATCTGGTTTTCGCCAGCTTCTCCTCTGAGTTGGGTGACTGCCTCAACCAATTGATATGCGCCGGTTGCACCAAGTGGATATCCACGGGCTTTCAACCCTCCCATTGTGCTGATCGGTAAATCGCCTTTTAATGACAATTTATCTCCCATTCCGAGTTTCCAACCTTCTCCGCGTTTAGCAAATCCAACAGCTTCCAAAGAAAGGATCGCATAAATACTGTATGAATCATGCAGCTCAAACAAGTCAACATCTTTCGGCAAAATACCAGCCTGGGCACAAGCGTTTTCCGCGGACACTCCCGCAGCTCGAAAATCCAAGGGATCTGATCTGTCATGGAGCGCTAAGGTGTCGATCGCGATATCTGAGCCTATCACTCGCACCAATGGATGTTGCACGTTCTTAGCAATTTCCGGGGTAGTCAGGATCAATGCCGCCGCGCCATCTGCAAAGGAGGCGATATCAAACACTCTTAAAGGATCTGAAACCATTGGAGACTTCAAATAAGCTTCTGGTTTAATCGCTTTTTGATACATTGCATTTGGATTATTGACCGCGTTGGTGTGCCCGGTGAGAGGAAAAGTACCAAACGCCATTCGATCTGCAGCTGGATTTTCGTACAGGTAGCGCTGCATTATTATGCCGGCTTGGGTGGTTAGTGTCTGCCCCGAAAAGATTTCATAATCGTAATCCATGACTAACCTGGTTGGAGCATCCATATCATTTCCAGCCAGATCGGTATATTTTTCCACTCCTAGCGCCATGGCAATATCCACCCATCCGGATGCCACTGCTAAATAGGCTACTCGGAAAGCAGCGGCTGCCGAAGCTTCGGCAGCTTCAACTGTATAGGATTCAATTCCTTCCAAAAAGGCATTATCAGTTACCAATGCACCAAGATTTGCCTGATGGGAAGCTACTGATGAGATCAGATTCCCGATATAAATTGCTTCGGGAACAAGGCCACCTGAATCTTTCCTGGCAGCCAAAATTGCTTTTGCTGATATGTTTCGGAGAGATTGGTCCCAATGTTCTCCAACAGGGATTTGGCCAATACCTGCGATTACAACGTCACGCATGTCATCCTCCCCATTACATTTTCAACTTGCCACGTTTGCGAACGTATGTGGCATAATCTATCTCTGTCCTACGAGCAATATAATCCTGCGTCTTTAAGGCTTTGTCTCGTCGAGCTACTATTTGCTCAGTTACAGTGATATCCATTGCGTCTGAACCAGCACCAGAACCATAGGAGGTTAATAAAATTCTATCGCCTGGTTGGGCTTCATCCAGTATCGCTGCTAATCCAACTATGGCTGCCCCAGCGTAGGTGTTACCAATTACTGGTGAAAGCAAACCTGTTTTGATTTGGTCTTTTGAAAAACCTAATAAAGATGCCGCTCTTTGTGGAAATTTTGAATTTGGCTGGTGAAATACAGCATACTTATAGTCAGCTGGTGTAGTGTTGCTTGCTTTCATCAAATGGTTGGCGGCTTCAGTAATGTGTTTGAAATACGCGGGATCACCAGTAAATCGTTGCCCATGTTCTGGATATTCTCGATTTGGACGGCGCCAGAAATCAGGTGTATCAGTCACATAAGAAAAGGTGCTGTTAATTACAGCGAGTGCTTCTTCTGCAGGTCCGAAAATGAAGGCAGCCCCGCCAGCAGCAGCTGTATATTCAAGGGCGTCACCAGGTCTTCCCTGGGCTGTATCCATTCCGATTGCTAAAGCATAGTTTGCCATGCCAGAGCCGACAAATCCAATAGCGGCCACCATGGCTTCGGTACCTGCCTTACAAGCAAATTCCCAATCTCCAGCCTGAATATGTGGGGAGCATCCAATTGCTTCGGCTACGACTGTTGAGGAAGGTTTGACTGCATAGGGGTGAGATTCACTACCAATCCAGACTGCACGAATACTGGTTGGATCAATTCCTGAGCGTTTAAGTGCATTTCGTGCTGCTTCAATGGACATAGTGATCGTGTCTTCATCTTCACCAGGGACGGCTTTTTCTTTCACTGGAGCACCTTCTCCATCGCCACCGCTCCAAATACGGGCAATTTCAGAACCAGGCAATCGGTATCTGGGGATATAAGCACCATAACCAACAATTCCAACAGAAATTTTTGGTTGCAATAAAATTGGGTTTGTTGAAATATCACTCATTCTTCTAGTTTCTCCATTCTTCCAGAATTTGTTGTGCGCGCTCTACTCTTACGTTTCTTTCCTGTGCTAATTGAGTTGCTACTTTGGTGATTTCGTCTCCTTCAGCACCAGCGGTAATGGCTACCTGGCGGGCATGCAAACTCATGTGCCCCCGTTGGATTCCCTCAGTGGACAATGCTCTTAAAGCTGCCAGGTTTTGAGCAAGACCAGCAGATACGATGATCTCGGCCAATTGTTGTGCGTTTTCGACTTTCATTAATTGCAACGCAGCTTTCGCTGCGGGGTGAACTTTGGTGGCTCCACCAACGATCCCAACCGCCATTGGCATTTCTATCGATCCAACCAAATTACCTTCATCATCTTTGGACCAGGTGGTAAGGCTGGTGTATGTGCCGGAACGGGCTGCATAAGCGTGCGCGCCAGCTTCGACTGCACGCCAATCATTCCCGGTTGCGATCAGGATAGGGTCGATTGCATTCATGATGCCTTTGTTATGGGTTGCGGCCCGGTATGGGTCAACCGCCGCAAAAGCCCAGGCAGCAATGATGCCTTCGCGCACTTCCTCAGCTCCATAATCACCAAAGGCTAAGTTTTCTTTCAAGATTGTCACTCGGGAACGGGCTAACCTGCGATCAGCCAGGTTGGATAAAATCCGTAAATGTACTTTTCCTCCGGTAAGCCCTTCGATTTGGGGAGATAAGGTCTCCGCAGCTGTGTTAACCGCATTCGCCCCCATCGCATCGCGAACATCAAAAATCAAATGAACTACCAGAAAAGGGCCGATGGGGGTGTTTTCCATTAATCGAACTTCAATGTCCCGCGGTCCTCCACCATATTTGGAAAGAACTGGGTCTACTTTTCCTGCTTTTTCGAGCAGTTCCTGTTTTGCATCCAATATTTTTTGTTTAGCTACATGGAGATTATCCAGATTGAGCACTTGAATCTGGGCAATCATTTCCGGCGCGGTGGTTTCGGCGAAAAAACCGCCACTTGGCCGAGCTAATTTCGCCATAAATGAGGCACTGGCAACAACGGAGGGTTCTTCTAACACCATTGGGATAAGAACTTCTTTACCATTTACTATGAAGTTATGCGCAACACCTATTGGTAAAGAAAAAACACCGATTACATTTTCGATCATGTGATCGGCTTGTTCGACTTTTAATCCATTTTCTCCACTCAGACTTCTAATGGATGAATCATCAAGGTGTTGTGTGTCTTTTAACCAGTTGAGGCGTTCCGCAACGCTCATGTTATAGAATTTTTTTTGCAGTTCTCTCCCTTTGTCGGGCACCATGAATCCTCCGGGTACGCTTCCTTTTTATTGTATCCGGGCAAATTGTAGCGAACAAAATCTGGCAAAACCTATCAGGTTTGATTTTTTCTGAGGTTTACCAGATTTCGAAACGTTTTTGCAGATAAAACACGGTGCGATTTGATTTCTTTCTAGAAAGAAATCAAATCGAGGAACTTACTAGAATGTAGCGTATTAATTTTTTAAGTTTATAAGGTGTAGGTTTCGCCAGGTTTGAGGACATGAACCTGACTTTTGGTTTCTTGTTCCACTCTTTTTGCCCAGGCATCGCCATCCTGTGCGATTAAATCCCAGGTGTTGTAATGAATGGGAATTACGTGTTTGGGGTGGATGAGTTTCACGGCACGAAGGGCATCATCAGGACCCATGGTGTAATTATCTCCGATCGGTAAAATTGCCAAATCGATTCCTTCTTCTCCTATCAATTCCATATCGCTGAATAAGCCAGTATCCCCGGCGATGTAGAGTTTCTTATTGTCATTGGTGGTCAGAAGAAAGCCCGCAGGATTCCCGCCATAACTTCCATCGGGCAATGCAGAACCATGCAGCGCCAGAGTCATTTTCAAGTATCCGAATGGATGATGAAATCCACCACCCAATTGTTGCCCGTGTGTTTTCTTGGCACCATGCTTACTGAGCCAATTTGCGATTTCAAAATTTGAGATAATTTGAGCGTTGGTTCGATCGGCAATGGACAGGCAATCTCCAATATGATCACCATGACCATGGGTGATAAGGATAAAATCAGCTCCGACCTGATCAGGTTTGACAGGGGAGGCAGGGTTGCCATTGAAGTAAGGATCGATAATCAATTTGTATCCATTTGTAAGAACACCTAGGGTTGAATGGCCATACCAGGTAATTGAGTTAGTCATAAACCTCCTTTAGAAAAACTAATTCACTAAAAATGAGAGTTCTTCGGTTTGAAAAGAATTCCCTGCTGTGTCGAAAACTTGCATTGAAACCGTGTGTTCGCCGGACGTGATGTTTATAGGATAACTATAAGGGGTTTCGGTTATTTTTCCAATCATTTGTCCATCAATCCACCATTCAACGGTTTTAATTCCAATGTTATCTGAAACATCAGCTTGAAGGGTTATGGTACCTTGGGATGAGCTGGTCACTGGTTGATCACCAAAGGGGTAGATTATCCGACCTTGTGGTAAGGTATTATCAATGGATATCTGGATGGTATGGGTGTTTATTTCCTGATTATCTTTGATTACTAATAATCGAAGGGCATACAGTCCATCTTCCATACTGGTTGAATCCCAATCTATGACTTTTCGGTTAGAAATTCTTTGCGTGAATTCCTCACCGATTTGCAACCAATTTTGTGGGTTCAGCCCCTGACCAATTTGGAGTCGATAATTGGTAACATCATCAACCAGAACAGTCGCTAAAATATCCACCGTCCCATTGACATAACTAAAATTTTCAGGAGAGTTAATGAATACATCCTCATTGGGTCTTGGTGCTTGAATTAAATCATAATTGGTTGGGGGTACTTCGATATTACTATACTGAGCCCATTCCTGGGCTTCCTCTGGGATAAGCATGTAGGTTCGGGAATCAATTAATTCTGAAGGGGTATACACAGTTGCCAAAAGACCTGTTTCTCTATTAATTTCAAAATTTCGGAAAAGGTTATCAAGACCTGATGGTAGTGTGCCGTCAATAAAGATTTCCGGAATGGTTTCAGGACATTCCTGGGTAGGTAATAACCCTGATAAACTACAAACCGCAACCTCGCTCAACCCGATTGGTTTTTGCCAATTAGTTACGGGCATTTCCTGATGGAGCCACTGCATCATGGCGTACCAAACGCCACCAGCAATCGATTCATTCAAACTGATGGTTGGCCCACCTTTTTGACCAAACCAGATCACAGAGACATATTGGGGAGTATACCCGGCTGTCCAGATTTCATCTTTCGTGAAGGTGGCTCCATATTTGGCAGCACTAGGCCGACCAATTTCTAATGGGTTGGGATACCCGAGCGTTTCTCTTCTTTCATAATCATCCTGAAGAACATCATGCACCAGGTAAGCCAATTGTGAGTTTAACAATACCTGGGACTCACTATAAACTTCCTCGATGGGAAGCCCATCAGAAAATTCGATTTTACGAATTAATTTGGATTCAATCAATCCATTCTCTGGATTTTTAATCCCGGTTTGGATGCCAAGGTTGGAAAAAATACTGTAAAAATTTGCAATTTCTGTGATGGTGGTGTTTTTTCCAGCGTAAAGAATCTCCTGTGAATTTTCGATTTTGCTTAATGTGTCTAAGCCAAATGAAGAAGCACTGCGGGTGACAACATCATAACCCACTTGCTCAAAAAGTTTGGTTATTCCAGCTAGGTAATTGTTGGCAATCGCGGTACGAAATCGCATTGGTCCTTTATACATTTCGATAGGTTGTTTGTATTGGGAGAGGGTTACTGGAATATTGGTGGGGATATCCCAGACCTGGGTAGCAGGAGAGAACCCTCTCACAAAGGCATTCACGGCTATTAACGGAGACAAGATTGTGCCACCTTGTTTGGAAGTAACCACGGATGATTCATTTATTGCATCATAATCCCCAACCAAAGCGACGATTTCGCCAGTGGATGGGTCGAGGATTACCGCACTTCCCAAAATGGTCGCGTTTTGAATGGGTTCATCGAAAATGGAGGGAAGCAATCTTTCCGGTTCGCATGCTTCGTTGGTTGTTGATGATCCATAAAGGCGAAAAATCTGGTTTTCGATGGTGCAGGTTAATGCCTGTTGGATTGAAGTGTTTAAGGAAGTTGTGACACGAAGTCCACCCAATTCGACCCGCTCAAGGCTGTATTTTTGATAAAGCTGCTCCAGTACCATCGATGAGAAAGCGGTCGCGATTGGCTTGACAGATTCGATTTCGGAAACCAGGTTGAAATCTGTATTTGAAGCGACGTTGAAATCATCCTCGGCGATATAACCAGCTTTATACAGATGGTTTAATAAAATCTTTTGGTTTTCTATAGCAGTTTGAGGTGCATCTACTGGATTCAAGGAGGGTATTAATGAAGTCGCGGTGAGTAAGGTTGCTTCGGCAAGATTTAACTGACTGGCGCTTTTATTAAGGTAGAGCTGGGATGCTGCTTCTATGCCAATGGAATGATGACCATAAGCGGTGCTATTCAAAAACCATTCCAGTACTTGAGCTCGGCCATATTTTTTTGTAACTTGAGCAGCTAAGAGCCGCATCCGCAGATCTCGTTGAAATCCTGGTGGTTCATTCCAAAGTAAGAGCCGTTCTACAACCCGTTCCGCGATAGTTCTATTCGAATTTGAAGTAATAATGTTTTTTGAATATCCGGGACTGGACCAAAAATCAGGCTGGTAATAGTTGACAACAACCTGGACAACATAGGGACTGATGAATTCAGGTTGGTTCGGGTCAATAGATAAAAACTTTCGAACTATCCCAGGTTCCTGGAAGGAAAAGATTTCCATTTCACCACTCTGATCGAATAACCTGGTAGGTTCCAAAAGAATTCCTTTTTGGGGGTCCATATACGCTGGGAGCCAGTCGGTGGAAGGTAACTCCTGAGTTAATTGGATGAATAGATAGCCACCGATAATGGGAATCCCTGTCAGGATAATGAGGAAAACCATAATGGTCGCAAGACTAATATTCGCAAACGATCGCTGTTTCTTTATGGTTGGGAGTGATCGTCTTTTTTTTCGATTCTTAATGATGAGCAGGGATTGAATTCGAGATTTCATTGTATGACTCAATCACCCGTTGGCGTGACCGTAAAGGTAACTTCTGGCATAGGGGTTGTGGTTTTTGTTGTCTTCGGTGTTACTGTTTTTGAAGATGGTAAAGTTAGGCTCATCGTATGTGTCGGCGGATAATGGGTTGCGAGAAAAACTGTGGCAGTAGCTTTCCATCCTGGTTTGATTGCATCAGGATCCAATTCTAACATACGCGCCCAATCCAATTTAGCCACATTATTATTTAAAGCTTCCAATGCAATTGCACGATTGAAATACATGTGAGCGAGATCCTGATCAGTTTTGGCTAACTTTTGACATTCCGAAGCTTGTTGGTAGGCATTACCTGGCTTCTCAATAGAAAAATAAGCATCACTAAGGAGAATACACAAGTCAAATGATTTTGGTTCTAATTTGGTTGCAGATTTATAGTCAGCCAGAGCTTTCTCGTATTCTTCCATTTGAGTATAAATCGTTCCACGTTGGATAAAACCAGCCACAAACTGCGGATCACGTTCGAGAATCCCATCAAGTAGTGCGATCGCTTCCTCAAACATATTGTTGGTGGCGTATGCGGTTGATAGCAATATCTCAATCTCAGCATCGTGAGAAGTGTTGTATTTGTAATAAATTAGTAAAGGCTCAAGTGATTTTCCGGGTTCTCCATTTGCCTGGTGAATTTCCCCGATCAGCTTGTAGGCAGCTAATAAGGACAAATCCTTTTCCAGTGCGGATTCCGCATAGGAATTCGCTAATGTGAAATCACTATCTTTAAGCGCTACTTTCCCTTTTGCGACATCAACCAAAGGGGAGTAGGGATTCGTTCTTTCAACTTCACTTAATAGGGAACGAGCTTCATCGAGTTGCTCTTCCGAAAGCGGG
>CAYSFA010000110.1:0-11252 GCA_964430025.1 uncultured Anaerolineaceae bacterium
CCCCACCAAACCGCAAGTTTATCATATTCAGATTTCATTGTACAGGGCAAATTTGGTAAATTATTCTTATCTTAAATGCCTATTCTTCTAGCATACGAATGGCATCTTCTAATCGGCTAATCACCTTATCTCTTCCAATGATTTCCATCGACTCAAATAATGGCGGGCTGACTGCTCTTCCTGTCACTGCTACACGCAAAATTCCAAATACCTGACCTGGTTTATACCCAAGCTTTTCCACTAAATCCCGCATGGGAGGCTCAGCAATCTCAGGAATGATTTCATCCAACTTTGCAAGCACCGTATAAATTTCCTTCAAAATTGCTAATGATTCTTCCTGGGTGGTTTTCTTGGCAATCAGATCTTCCTTGTTTACCTCAACCTCTTCTTCAAGTAAGAATCCAGCCAAATCAGTAGCATCATCCAAAGTTTGTAACCTTTCTTGAATAATTGGAGTTATTTTTTCCAGTTTTTCAAGGTCAGCTTTGAACCCGTTCTTTACAAAAAACGGATGAATCCGCTTTGTCAAATCTGGGATTGATAAATTACGTATGTGTAAGCCATTAAAATGGTCAAACTTGGAGAAATTAATAGCAGCAGGTGAAGGGTTTAATCTTTCCAAGCTAAATTTTTCAATTAAATCATCCAAATTAAAAAATTCAGTGTGATCATCAAAACTCCAGCCCATTAATGCAATCCAATTAATTACTGCTTCAGGTAAGAAGCCTAGTTCACGTAAATCTTTAATAAAAATCGATTTTCCATCCTTTGCCAGATCCATTGCTTCCCGTTTACTCATTTTTCCTTTTCCGGAAGGTTTTAGAAAAACACTTAGATGAACCCAAACAGGTTCTTCCCAACCGAAAGCTTTATGGATCAAACTGTGTAATGGAAACGTTGGAAGCCACTCAGATCCTCTTAGAACATGAGTAATTTTCATTAAGTGATCATCAACAGGAGCGGCCAGATGGTAAAGCGCTAATCCATCTGATTTGACAATAATTGAATCATCCAGGGTTGAATTTTCAATCGATATTTCTCCCCGCAATAAATCGTTCACAACTGTCGTGCCTTCCTTTGGCATTTTGAAGCGAACAACATAAGATTCTCCATTTGCAATTCTACGATCAGCTTCTTCGAGTGGGATGTCTCTACAAGTCCCATCATATTTTGCCTGAATCTTGTTACTTATTTGTTCTTCTCTTACAGCTTGCAAGCGTTCCGGAGTACAGAAGCAATAATATGCATGACCTGCTTCTATTAGTTGTCTTGCATATTTTTGGTAAATTTCTTTACGCTCAGATTGACGGTAAGGACCATAATCCCCGCCTTTGTCCGGGCCTTCATCCCAGTCCAACCCTAACCAATGCAATCCATCCAGCAATTCCTGCTCAGCACCTTCTACATACCTTTTCTGGTCGGTATCTTCAATCCTCAAGATAAATTGTCCACCGGTTTTTTTGGCAAACAGATAATCATACAAAGCAGTGCGGGCACTTCCTAAATGCATATGTCCAGTTGGTGAAGGAGCAAAGCGAACTCTTGCTGGATTCATGATTGTTCTCCTATTGATTCATTGATTTTTATGCCTATGCGCAGCTACGCTCTCAACAAAGCCTATTCCAAGTAATAAAGAGGCTAAAGAACTTCCCCCATAACTGACAAAAGGTAAAGTTAGACCAGTTACAGGAATAACGTTTAAATTCACACCAATATTAACAGCCATTTGGAAAAATAGCAACGTCCCCACACCGTAAGCAATGAGTTGACCGAACATATCTGAAGCTTTTTGTCCAACTCTGAAACATCGGTAAACAACAAAAACCAGGATTGCCATGATGAGCACTGTCCCGAAGAAGCCAAACTCATGCGCCATCGCGGAAAAAATAAAATCGGTGTGACGTACTTTGAGGAAGCGTAATTGAACTTGCGGACCTTGTCCGTACCCTTGCCCAAACAACCCACCAGAACCAATCGAGATTTTTGCTTGGTCAACATTGTAAGTCTCTCCATGTCGAGCAGTAGGGTCAGGGAATAGAAAATTCAATATGCGATTTTGTTGGTAATCTTCCAGAAAATTAAACCCAATTACTCCAAGCAGGATCCCTGCCAATCCAAAGATTAATAAGTATTTCATTGGTAGTCCTGCATACCATAGCAAGGAAAACCAAATCACAAAAATTACAATTGACATACTCAGGTTAGGCTGGATGAAAATCCACAATACGACGGAGGCAGTGATTAAGAAACTTTTCCCTATCCAATTTAAATTCTTAGGTTGATCCTGAGATTTATAGAAATAATCCGCTAAAATGACAATCATGATGGTTTTTACTAATTCAGATGGTTGAATAAGGATAACACCTGTATCAAACCATCTTGCAGATCCATATACTGCTGTTCCGATTACATAAATACCCATCAATAGGAGAACTGACACGACATACATTATTCTTGTTAGCGAGGAGAGGTATCTGTAATCAATTAATGATGTTAAAAACAAAACTACCATTCCCCCAATAACAAAAATTACCTGTCTTTGGACTGAACCTGCAATCTGAGCATTTCCGGCAATGGCGGATTGAATCATCGCAATCCCAAAAATACATAGGATTAATACTCCTCCAAATAACAAATAATCAAATTGTTGCCAATATTCTCGTTTTAACATTTTTATGTCGGTTAACTTATTTGCGACGAGGTGCTGGTGTTATCGGTATATCTGCAATGAGCCGGTGTTCTTTGCCTTCTTGTGTCATATTAATTTTTACTTTATTTGGTTCTATTTTTATGTATTTTGATATTACATCAATCAATTCGTTTTTTAAGTTTTCCATTTGACCTGGTGTGATGTCAGTCCGATCATGAATTAATACAAATTGTAAACGCTCTTTTGCTGCATTTTTACTCTTTTTTTCTTTTCCAAATAATTTTTCGAAGAAATTGTCCATTAACCACCTCTTCTTTTCATCATTCTAGAAATTCGATGGAAGAAATTGTCACCAGCATCAAGATCCAAAAATGGCACCTCTTCCCCGGTAAGTCTTTTCGCGATATTACGAAACGCCTGGCCAGCTTTAGAATTATTAGAAAACGTGACTGGTTGACCTTTGTTCGAAGCAATAATCACATTCTCGTCTTCTGGTATCACGCCTATAAGATCAATTGCCAGTAATTCCAACACGTCTTCTGTCGTGAGCATGTCACCGCGCCTTGTTAATGTTGGATTCACTCTATTTAAGATTAATTGAGCAGGTCCTTTTTCTTCTGCTTCTACCAATCCTATAATTCGATCTGCATCCCGAACGGAAGAAACTTCTGGATTTGTAACAACAAGCACCTTGTCCGAAGGAGCTAGTGCATTTCTAAATCCACGTTCGATCCCGGCTGGAGAATCGATTAAGATAAAATCTACTTCATCCTTCAGTTCATCACAAACACGGATCATGTCACTTGGTGATACAGCACTCTTATCTCTGGTTTGTGCAGCAGGGATCAGGAAAAGATCGGGTAACCGCTTATCTTTAATCATTGCCTGTCGAATTCGACATCTTCCTTCAACGACATCTACCAGATCGTAAACGATACGGTTTTCTAATCCAAGAATCACATCTAAATTACGTAAACCAATATCTCCATCAATGCAGACAACTTTTTGGTTTAGCTGTGCTAATGCAACTGCCAAATTTGCTGTGGTAGTGGTTTTCCCCACACCACCTTTTCCACTTGAAATTGTTATTGTTTTTGCACTCATTCGTCCTACCTCGATTTTGGATTCCAGGTTTCTGCAACTACCTGGCCGCTTACAATTTTTGCAACTTCTGGTTGGGGTTTCCCTTTACGTTTTGGAGAAATGGCGATAATCCCTGCAATTCTAAGTTGGGTTGGATTCAAATCTAATGCACATACTACCGCATTGTTATCACCTTCCACCCCAGCTTGAACTACACCTAAGCATCGCCCCCAAATCATTACACTTCCACCAGCTAGGATCTCACCTCCAGGATTCAAATCTCCAAAGACAACAACATGTCCATTGGAGACGACTTTAAATCCAGATCGAATTGTTTTTCGAACAAAAATCGAGTCCTCCCCTGGCAAAGATGATTCAATTGACTTAATAACTCTTTCAGGTTTTGGTTTAGAAATTTTTGTCGCTAATCCGAGATCCTGTGCTTTCATCTCTGTGATGGGAGAATTCGATAGGATAGCCCATAAATTAATATCAAAATCAGCTAATCGGTCTCTTAATGTGCTCAATTCGGTCACATTAAGTATTCGATTACCTACATCAATTGCTAATTTTGCTCCTTGGAAAAAATTGTTGTTTTCTTTAATTTTTTCCATGAGTTCAACCAGAATATCAACCCATTCGCCTTCTCCTAGCGTGATTAATAATCCTTCTCGAATTCCCTTGATTTGAATATTAACTTTTTTATTCAATTATTGTTCCTGATTATTATTTCAAAGCTTGAATTATAGCATTAAGGCTTGGATTAGGCTTAGGTTAGTCTTCACTCACCCCTTGATCAAGTGCTTTTAATGCAAAGTAAGCTTCCAATACATCACGAACAACAGGTCCACCTAATACAGCACCTTCATCACCATCATAAACGAATGCCACAACGGCAATTTCAGGATCATCATAAGGGGCATACCCTACATACCAGGCATGCGCTGGCCAGGAACCTGGAACACATATGTTCTTTTCCTGGGCAACGTTATCACAATATTCTGCGGTGCCAGTTTTTCCAGCCGAAGGAACTGTCTCCCCTCTGAATATTAATGCAGAAGTACCGTCAACTACAACTTCACGTAGTGCTTCCTGGTTTTTTTCAATTACCCAAGGCTCAACAGTCTTGAATTGTCCAGTCGCGCGAAAATTCTCATCATAAATTTCAATAACCGGGTCAGTTTTGATGTCTCGAATTTGTATAGGTTCAAATGGTTTTATCACATTCCCTTCTGGATCGAGAATCTCTTTTACCAGAGTCGGTTTCATCATGACACCATCATTAGCGATTGTGGCAAATGACAATAAAACCTGAATGGGTGTTGAAAGAACGTAACCTTGACCCATAGTGGCGATATAAGTGTCTCCAGTAGACCAGTTCTCACCGACATTGATTCGTTTCCAGGTGGGATCAGGAATTAATCCTGGCATTTCCCCAGGCAATTCAATTCCAGTAATTTCTCCATAACCTAAGGCCCTGGCATACTCACCTATTCTCCAAATATTAAGACCAATAGGAACTTCATCACCGTATCCCCCACCGACTTTATAAAAATAGACATCACAGGATAAAGCTACACCACGGATAAAATTTACGTTTCCATGACCGGCACCAGTTGTTTTATACGTATAACACACGTAATCTCTTGTTCCTAAAATTATATTCTCTGCGTAACGCTCCTCAATTGTGATTTTTCCTGGATCAAAAACTTCTTTTTCGGGTGTGACTACGCCTTCATTAAGGATTCCTACTGCAGGTGGAAGTTTAAAAACAGATCCAGGAGGATGCTCCGCAGAGATAGCATGATTAAATAAAGGTTTTCTTGGATCTAATTGCAATTGATTGTAATAATAAGAAGGAATAATTCTTGCTAATCGATTATTTTCATATGTTGGATGGCTAACTAAAACGTATACTTCACCGGTTTTTGGATTCATGGCTATCACAGCACCAACATTGTATTTCTCTTCCCCCTTCATTAAGTTGTAAAATGCCATATTAGCGAGCAAAGCTGCTTTTGTAGCAGATTGTAAACGGGTATCAATGGTCAATTTGATGTTGTTACCTGAGGTAGCAGAAATTGGTACTTCGATATCCCTGATCACCTGACCAGCCCCATCCACCTCAACAACCCTTTTTCCATTGGAGCCAATTAATATATCATCGAGATATTGTTCAACCCCTGCATAACCTACTTTATCACGATTTGCAACAAACCCTAAATCCTCATAATAATCCACCTGGGAAGCTGGAATAGGGCCAAGAAATCCAATAACCTCAGAGGTGAGCTCGCCGGTAGGATAATCTCTTACGGCAACAATTTCGATATCAACCCCTGGCCAATCACTTTTCTTTTCTCTAATGACCATAGCTGTTTCAGGGTCAATATCACATTTGATCTGGACTGGGCTGAAAGGAGCATTGGTATCTCCTATATAAACAATCTCTTTTATCCCAAAATCATTGTAGCAAGGCGTAAAGTTTCGGATCGATTCTTCATCATTCATATCCCCGCTTGTTACTGGTATGTCAATTAATGCAGAAAGTTCCCGATATATTCGCTGCATATCGCCATTAGGATTTTCGGTATCTACATCAGGCAGGTAAGCAGGGGTGATTATTACGTTATAAGAAGCAATATTGCGTGCTAAGACAAAACCATTCCGATCGTAAATAATTCCTCTTTGGGTTGGTTCACTTATTTCTCTAATACGGTTTTCATTTGCCTGGTCAAGAAAAGCTTGTCCTTGAATCACCTGCATTGAAAATAACCGAATGATATAAAAGCCAAAAATAATAATCATTAATCCAAAAATGAAGATAACTCTCCATTTTTGAACTCTATTTTGATCTAAAAAAGATTGATTCATACTTCCTCTATATTTGGATAAACCAAATGTTGTAATTCATTGGTTAGAAGGAACATTGGAATTGCAGCGATTAAGTTAAACAAAATACTCGGCAAAACGACTGTCTGAAAAACTTCATTTGTCTCGATATTTATTCCGGTCAATTGAAGATAAAATCCAAATATCATCAAATGTAAGAACGTAAAGATAGCCGTAAAGACTAACATACTTACCAATGGAATTTGTTGAATATTATTTTTGATCCAATAAGTCAACAATCCCATTAGAACATAAAAAATGAATATTATCAATATTGGCTCTGCTGAAATAAAAAACAAGATCAATACACACAAAGAACCATAAATGATGATATCCACCACCTCTGTCCTTTTCTGGAGGATCCATGCGATTACACCAATCATAATCAGATCAATTTTTCCAGAAATTACTTGTATATTACTAAAAATTCCAAGCTGTAGCATGCTAATAATCATGACAAACAATAAAATGAATATCTTTCTCATTTTATTCGCTCGAACTAGGAATTAATGGGGTTATATCAATTGGACGGAAATTTTTTATAACCAAAACAGCCTGCAATTGAGAAAAATCTACAATAGGTTGAATAGTCGCGGTTTGAAAAAGCTCATTTTCAAATTGGCGTACAGTGATTACTTGTCCTATCATAAGATCGGGCGGGTAATTCCCCCCTAATCCAGAAGACAAAATTACTTCACCAGGTGTCAGATTGATATCCTGAGGTACCATATCCAAAATGATTTCTCCGGTGATTGTACCGCCAACCTGAGCGTTGACCTGTAAGTTTTGAAGTTTTACGTTTACCACTGACCCAGGATCGGTGATTAATTGAACTCTGGAAGCACCTGCTGTCACAGCATCGATTCTGCCCACCAACCCCGATTGTGTAACGACCGGCATTCCTCGACGAATACCTTCATCACTGCCGTGATCAATGATGATGTAATGTAAAAATGGGCTTGGATCTTTTCCAATCACTGCGGCGGCTGAATATTGAAATTCTGGCCTTCGCCTGGCATACCCGAGTAATTCTTCCAAACCTTGTGATTCATCCAGCTGTTCCTGGAGTATGATGATTTGAGACTGAAGTCGGGCGACCTCACTCTCTAACTCAAAATTTCTAATCCGCAATTCTTCAACATCTTGAGGTGCATTTACCAATTGATTGATAGCAACATATCGGGAAGAAATCCACTCTTGTGCCCCAAGTATCGGTCTAGCTAATGTAACCAACACTGGGCTAAGGTACCCGCCTAAAGCTAAAAGGATTAGACCAATCGCAACAAGAATAATCGCAAAGGGTTTAATTGAACTGAATAGTTTTTTCATTTTGGGAAATTATTGCATTTCAATCAATTGATTGTTAATCGATATCAACCAATAGTTTTGAATATTTTTCAATATCCTCCAAAACCATCCCTGCTCCACGAGCAACACAAGTTAAAGGATCTTCTGCTACCCAAACCCGTAAATTTAACTCATCGGTTAATCTTTCTTTTAATCCCAATAATAAAGCTCCACCACCAGCCAAACAAATACCATTTTCCATTAAATCTGCCACAATTTCTGGAGGTGCTTCATCCAATGCATCCTTAATGGTATCAACGATGACCTGAACTGATCCACTGACGGCTTCACGAACCTCAACGGAAGAGATTTCTAATTCTTCCGGAAGTCCGGTAACAAGGTTGCGTCCACGGACTCGCATTGTTTTTTCTGTAGGAAGAGGGTAAGCAGAACCGACGTTCATTTTCACTTGTTCTGCCATTCGTTCCCCTATGAGTAAATTATATTTATTACGAATATAAGTAATGATGTCCTGGTCTAACTCATCGCCAGCAACTCTCAAAGATCGAGAAACAACTACACCATTCATAGAGATAATGGCCACTTCAGATGTTCCACCACCTATATCAACAACCATACTACCTATCACATCTGTAATAGGTAATCCAGCCCCTAATGCAGCTGCCATTGGTTCTTCTATTAGATATGTTTCTCTTGCACCGGATTCCTTCGAGGCATCATAAACAGCATTTTTTTCAACTTCAGTAGCGCCGGATGGAATTCCTATGACAACTCGTGGTCTTGGTAAAGGAACAAGAGTCTGCTGATGAGCTTTACTGAGAAAGTATCCGATTAAGTCTTTAGTAACATCATATTCAGAAATTACCCCGTCACGTAAAGGACGAACGGCAATATGAGAAGCAGGTGTTCTACCGACCATCTCTTTCGCCTGTAATCCGATTTTTTCTGGTTGACGAGTTTTTTTATCAATCACAACCCAGGAAGGCTCATTTATTACAATACCTTTCCCGCGTACGTTAACCAAGGTATTCGCAGTTCCCAGATCAATTCCAATATCTAAAGAAAAAAGTCCAAACAACCAATTTAGTGGTCGAAATGCCAAATTACTTCTCCCAAATTAGGATTCTAAAGCTGGATTATACCATAATGAGATTTTAGGATTCTAAAAGTAGTTTCCCGATGACAATAATGGAATAGTTAAAAATTATACAATCAATTAGAAAAGAGCAACAGGTAAAACACCAATTTATTTAAGGCGTATCTATTTGTGACCCTAATAGAAATCCACCATAGGCAAAAACCAACATTTTTAAAACTTTCCCAATAAAACTAAAAATGAGGAACCGATAAATAGGTATTTTCATTGCACCAGCCATTATTCCAACCATATCAAATGCTGGATTCGGAATGAAGGCTAGAACTAATATTGTCCAATCTCCGTGTTTTCTCATCCAATGTTCCAATTTATCATGCCATTTTGCTTTTTCAACAACCTTTTGCCCACTAAAACCAGCTAAATAACCTGAGATTTCTCCAATCGTTGCACCACCACCGGCTGCTAAGGCAACAAAAAAAGGATTAAAGACTGCACCCATGGCTGAGGTGATCAACACTCCGGGGACTGGTAATATTAATGACGCATTCGTTAGCATTGATGCTAAAAAAATACCAAAATATCCGAATCTTTCTAAGTATTGAATGCTATCCCGATTAAGAAATAGGACGATCGTCAATGCAACCACGAAGATCAATGCAATCCATCGAAGAATCGTAATTCCTTTTTCTTTATTCATTGGTATGATTTCGGTAACAGATCAGCATGTTTAAGTAATGATTCAATTCTTGCGATTACCATATCCATCGCCACCTGGTTTCTCCCCCCCTCAGGAATGATAATATCAGCATAACGTTTTGAAGGCTCAACAAAATCAAGATGCATTGGCCTTACTGTGTTGAGATACTGATTTATGACCATATCCATGGATCGGCCTCGTTCAGCAATATCCCTTTGCAATCTTCGAATAAAGCGAATGTCGTCATCTGTATCCACGAAAATTTTCACATCGAAGAGGTCTCGGAGTTTGGGTTCTGCAAATATGAGAATTCCTTCTACAACAATCACTAATTGTGGTTCAATTGGAATGGCTTTGGTCGTGCGTGTATGAGTTGTAAAATCGTACACAGGAAGTAGAATTTTTTTCCACTCCTTCAATTGAATAACATGTTCTATGAGTAGCTCATTTTCCAGAGAATTTGGGTGATCAAAATTCACTAATTTTCTTTGGTTCTCTGGCAATTCGCTTAGATCACGATAGTAGGCATCATGAGGTAAGTAAGCGATCCTATGCGAACCTACACTGTGCAGAACCACATTGGCGACAGTAGTCTTCCCAGATCCTGATCCCCCTGCAATTCCAATGACGAGTGGCGTTTTTCTTTTTGACATACAAAAATTATAATCTTAATCTACAATAAGATGGTACTTGAAATAATATCAGAGGGTAGATGGAATGCTGGATTTTTACAATAACCCATTTTTTTGGGCAGGAATTAGTTTATTAGGATTACTTGGCGCAAATACTGCGACGAACACTCGTTTTGGCAAGAAGTACCAAATATTTGGGCAATTGTCTGGCCTGCTCTTCACCATAGGACGAGTAATCATGGTTTTACCGGTGATTGATCAACCCAGGTTAGTTCATTCACCTAATTATGAGTATTTCGCAATATTCATAGGGTTGTGTAGCCTCATTTTTATTATTCCCAGCTTAATTTCTCAACCTCTCATCACCTCAAAACCTGGCTTTGAATTTCAAACCAAGGGATTATATAGTATCGTCCGTCATCCATTTTATCTTGGTGAGATACTCTTTTCTTTGGGAATTGCCCTTTTCTTCCATTCGGTGATCGGCATAGTATTCACTCCAATCTGGTGGGTCGCGCTCCAACTGCATATTATTCATGAAGAGGAAAGTCTGGAAAAAGAATTTGGACCTTTTTATTTGGAATACAAAAAAAGAGTGCGAGGTCGCATTTTTCCTATTCCACCTATCAATTTTAATAAAAGTATTCCAACCTATCCTTTTAGAAACCTGGTGTTCAGAGGTGGTGGAATGAAAGGGACCGCCTATACCGGTGTGCTGGAAGTTTTGGATCAAAAAAATTTATTGAAACAAATTCAACGAGTTGCAGGGTCTTCAGCCGGTGCAATTACAGCTACATTGGTGAGTTTCAATCTGCCTTATTCAGAAACTTTGAAGTTGATTGAATCCTTAGATTTCAAACAAGTTCCACAGTTGAGATCAACAAATCGAGAGAGTGA
>CAYSFA010000111.1:0-10998 GCA_964430025.1 uncultured Anaerolineaceae bacterium
CTTCCGAAAGGCGTTTCGTCTCAAAATCAAATGCCAGCTTCAGACTGTGCTCAACAACATAACCGTCGAAAATGCTTTGGTAGTTACCTGCCCTATCCTTCACTTGCTCATAAGATATCTTTACGTTGAATCTTATTGTTTTCAGGGATCCTTTTTCAAATCCTATCCCTTCGGTCGCTTGATTCAGCTGCTTGATCTGTTCAGATGCGATGGCCATTGCTTTGTCATAATTGAGATCCTTGGCTTCCAGGGAAAGCGTCAGTACAACCTGGTCCGGTTTTGCAGAAACACTTCCAACGCCTTTAACTGTAATTGTTCTTTGCATGAATCAAACGCTCCCTTCCTTGGCCTTAACCGTGATCAGGTTAATCCATGGGCTTTATCCCGTGGTCGCCTACAAGGCGACAAATCTTTGCAGGCTACCCTCCACTATCGACATATAAAAAGAAAGTCTCTTGTGAATCCTTCAATTAATGTCCATCGAACACACCACCATGCTTCCCGTGTTAGAATAACTAGCATGTCCTCATTTCCGGGAATTCTCGATCATTTTACACATTCTTCAACGGCAAGGCAACCCATGAGAAACACCTGTTCAGCATCTGTCTCCATGAAGAGTACAACCAACGATTGATATGGAACCTCTGCCGCCCTAAAACCGCCAGCCCGAGAGCCACCTATTGTGCACCGGCATCCCCACGCTACTCATTTGGCACCGTGACGATTTCCCCATCAACCACGCGGAGGTGGATGCTGCCCAGGTCTCTGGTGATGAGCACTTTCTCGACCAGACAGTCGAAAATCAGCCGATCCATGATCATGTCGTTGGGGTAATAGTACTTGTTCAGATCGTTGGGATCACGCGAATCTCCGCATGAGACGATGGCGATTTTCGGAGATACAGCGAGCAGGAAATCATACCCGCTGGATGAATCCGACCCGTGATGTGCCAGCTTGAGAACGTCCGCCTTCAGGGGGAGCTTGTCTTCGTTGAGAAGCATCGCCCATTCAGACAGTTCCTCCGCGTCACCGGCGAAAAGGAAGCGCACTCCATAGTACTCGACCAACAGGACAACCGACCAATCATTGTCACTGACATTTTTGTCTCCAATGAGGTGAGGAGCGTATACGGTACAGACCGCGCTACCAAGGGTGAGATTCATCCCAACTTCCGCGTCAATCCTTTCGATCCCCAACGCATCGATCGTGTCCAGCAGCTTTAGATAGGTCAGTGTATCCTTCTCATCATAAGGTGGCATGAGGATTCTGGACTGTCCGTATTTGCCATTGAATGCCAACAGCGAATCCATGTAGCCAATATGATCGGCGTCCGGATGGGTGGCGACGAAAACATCAGCCTTGTCGATTCCGATCGTTTTGAAAGCCTCAATAATCGCCCTTCTTGTTTTCATGGTATCTGGGCCGGAGTCGATGACCATGACCTCTCCGTCGCATTCGACAATGGTGCAGTCTCCCTGGCCGACATCCAAGAAGATGACATCGAACGATCCGAGAGCGGATAGGGGAAAGGTGGCAAGCAGCACGGCCACCAGAGCGGCGAGCAGTTTCCTTGACGGCATTTCGGGAGGCTCCTTTTATAATTTCCCGGATCGCGTTCCGAAGTCGGCGTACAGCGCGGCCCTACAGCCTCACGCGCCGCAGCGGGATGAAGAGCTCGTATCAGAAGAACTATCCCGCTTAATTATTTTATCCCAAACTTTTCGTTTAAAATGCCAATTTTTTCCTCCATATGTTTGACAGCGATATCGTGCATTTGATTAGACTTATTTTTGTCCATAACACCTTTATAGAATTCAATTATCGAGGTTAATGCCAATATTAGTGTATAGAAAAATTGTTCGACATGATAACCAGTAAGAGTTTCGTTAGCAAGTGCCGGTTCCCCGTTCATTATTTTTGGCGAGTTTCTAATGGCCTTGTTATATTCATCGTGACTAGAATATATTGATTCCCAACCAGTACTTACTAAAAATACAGCTCTAGTATTCGTATGTGAATATTCTTTTTATTGAACATGTTGATATTTTTTAACGCCATCTTTTCAAGGTCATATGTCGTATTCAACTGAGGCAATGTATTGTAGTAAAAATAAGTATATATGTCTTGAATTTCCTTGTCGCTTTTCATATGTAAACCCCTTTGATAAATTAATCTACTAATTAAATTTAACAACATAATATCACATACCGATGATTCGCACAACACGGGGGAACCTACGCCAAAAAACACGCGCTTGCATCCGGCAGCATCACGGCAGGGGATGTCCCGGTCTCGTGGATCCGGGACGGCAGCGGACTTTCGACTAATCTACACGTACTCAACCCCGACCCCACACTTCATTGCGTATTCAATGGTGTTCTTCGTTCCTCCTGGTACCCCATCGTAAACAGCGATGACCCTTGAAGAGTGGTCTACCATCCATTCGTCGCGTTTCTGGAAAGATGCCATGCTGTACTTGGGACTGATGCTCTTCACCAGATCGGTGGCCTTCAGCACTTCAGAGTATTGCTTCTTCCAGCTGGCTGACCAACGACTATCACAATCCGGATAAGGAAGTGCGGCGACGAGCCGAAGGCTGGGATTATCCTGACGGAGCCTTAACACGATTTGTCCTGCCCAAATGTCCACGCCGCGTGCCATGCCGGTAATAAACGTGGTGTACCCATCGCTCACAGCCTTAAGGATTGCATCTTCAAGGTTCTTCTTGATTTCCTCCTCAGAACGCTTCAATTTCTCCGGCCGATGGCCTGTGAAACAGCACCTTTGGCTTCGGAGTTCTTGTTCGCTCATAATGAGAAACCCTCAGTACTTACTGTGAAAACAATTGTCTTTTCGTTTATCATGGTGACCCTAAGTTCGTGTGTATTAGAGTTGGTATTGATGTATACATATTATAATGACCAGTCTAGCTACTCGTTCGGCACCGTGATAATTTCTCCGTTCTTTACTCGCAGATGGATGTTACCAGCTTTGTATGTCACCCGTACATCCTCGACGCCACAGTCGTAAAGGTTCATCAGTGTGTCTCCGTGTGGGAAACCGTAGCGATTGTCCTTCGCGCAGGAGATGACGGCAATCTGGGGCTGTACAGCGGCGATAAAGTCCCACGACGAAGCAGCGTCCGAACCGTGTTTCGCGACCTTGAGGACGTCTGCTCTCAACGGGAGCCGGTCTTCGAATGCCAGCATATCCCGCTCCGCCACCGCTTCGATATCGCCAGTGAATAGGAAGCGCAGTCGTTCGTACTCAACCATGAGGACAATGGACCAGTTGTCATCTACGCTGTAGGCAACCGGGTGAGGGCCGTATACTGTAACGGTTGCGTTCCCAAGTCGGTAAATGTTCCCGACAAAGGGGTAAACTTTCTCAAGCCTCACTTTATCTGCGGCAGCAATGATTTTCTGATAGTAGGTATTGTCAATTCGATCTTCTATCGGCGGGAGGATGATCTTGTCTGCGCCGTATTCCAGGATAAGCTCGTCCATGTATCCATTGTGATCCCGATCTGGGTGCGTGGCGACGAGGATATTGATGTAGGTGACCCCAAGGGTATCGAGGGCGGCTAGGACACTCTTCCGGCTGGCTGCGCTGGTACCGCCGGCATCGATGACCATGACCTCCCCGTCACATTGTATGAGCGAACATTCACCTTGCCCGACATCGACAAAAATCACGTCGAAGGATGCCAGGGTAGGGAGCGTCACAAGGACAGAAAGGAGCAGCGCGATTGTTGCGCCTAGCATTTTGTTCATGGGGTCAGCACCTTCTTCTCAGTAGTGAAAGTCAGGTTGATACCATCACTGACGCATATAATAGTTCCGTGGATGTCCGTCCGGTACAAAGTGGAAACCCCATGTTGTTCCAGACGCTCAAGAATGTAGGGAGACGGATGCTTGTACTTATTGTCCTTCCCCACGGACATCACGGCATATTTGGGCTTGACAGCTCGCAGGAGCACCGGGTAGGTCGATGACGCGCTGCCGTGATGGCCAAGCCTGATCAACGTGGATTCCAGTTTGTACATCCCATTGTTAGCCATGTGGACGATATCGAGTTCTGCGTCTTCCCCGGCATCTGCCATGAATAAAAAGGATGTTTCTTTGTATACAATCCGTAGGACGATTGATCCGTCATTAGGATCAGTGTAGGCGTTGCTAACCGGACCCAGCATTTGGAACTGTGCGGAACCGAGCGCGAATATCTCACCCACTCGCGGAATATGGAAGATCTCCCCGAATCTCTCAACGTACTTAACAAAATCCCTAAACACAGCAGTATCATTTTGCGTTACTGGCGAAAATACCGTCCCTACAGAGCAGGCGTTCAAAGCACCGGCTAACCCACCAACATGGTCCTCATCTGCATGTGTGCTTACCATATACTTAAGGTGTTTGATCTTCAGTGTGTTCCGGAGATACGAAAAGATAAAGTCGCTGTCATCCCGGTTTCCACCGTCAATAATCATGGCATCGCCATCACAGAGAATGATGGATGCGTCAGCTTGGCCGACATCCAAGAAATGGATTTCAAAGCCAGGAGCGCAACTCGCCACCGCTGGGAGGAGCGCGATGAGCAGGGCCAGCAGCAGAAAAGGATATCGACGCCTCATTCATGACACCTCCGCCCGTCTTTTGAACAGTATAAATGAATCAGCCAATAAAGGCAAAGGGAGGAGATAAGTGCAAAAAGAATGTTAGCACAGTTGACCCAGAGCGTTGTGGCGAATATAATATACAGAGGGAAACAATTTCAATTGAGTGTCAAACTAAAATTCGGAGGTGGCGCCTGTGATTAGGTCAAGACTCAAGACGTACTTGATGTTATTACTTATTACCTTTTCTTTGAATCAGTATCCAACTGCAGTATTCGCAGAAGCCCAGAGTGCGACGATTGCACTTACAAGTGGGGCAACATATAAAGGAGAAACAATACTTAATGGCATTCCCCACGGGAAAGGCGTTGCAACATGGGGTGACGGCAGTAGATATGAAGGCGACGTGTTCAACGGGATGATACACGGTAAGGGAGTTTTTTACTTCTCAAATGGCGATGTGTATGAAGGTGAATTTGAATACGGATTACGTAGTGGAAAAGGCAAAATGACATTTTCCAATAATGATATATACAATGGAGCATGGAAAGCCGACATGATGCATGGAAAAGGGAAATACACCTTTTTCGCCCCTGATCCATCAAGACCTAAAAAGAACGATCTATATAACGGCGAATGGCGTTACAATATGATGCATGGCAAAGGCTCATATACATTTGCAAACGGGAAGACGACATATGGATATTGGGTCAAGAATTCCTATCGTGGCACAAAGCTTACAACAACACTAAAAAACGAGATAGGAGAGCTTAACTGATGAACGACGAAAAAGAAAAGTACCAACTCTTACCGAAATTAAAACAGTCCATTTCTGATTTCTTATATGAAGAAGAGGCGACGATACCGCGTAGCCGAATGCTTCTTGTAGGATCGATTATGGTTGTTCTAGCTGTGCTAATAAACATTCAGGACGTTTTTGCGGCGCATCGAAGCCATAGCAGCCATCGAAGCCACTCCAGCCATCGCAGCCATTCCAGCCATCGTAGCCATAGCAGTCACAGCAACCATGGCAGCCACAGCAACCATGGCAGCCACACCAACCATAGTAACGCCACGCCCCGGCCCACTCCACGCCCAACACCTGTACCTACACCACACGCGAGCCATAACAGTTACGTGAATACCTCACCATCAAATTTCACTGTTCCAGAAACACCTACCGGACTATCTGTTCCGATAGTGAATCATACTATCATGGCTGCAATTGAGCCTGAAATCAGTATCACATCAACTGGACCAATCATGCAGATGCCACAAGTACCGCTGGATACTCTTGATTTGTAATGATACAGAATGGATCATGTTAAACTTATGGAGTCAGATGAATTTGTATTGCATCTTGACATGTGTTTGTACAACAGAGCTGCAGTGCTAAAGGTACTCAACCGTTGGACCAGTCAATATGCAATCAACTTGTCCAGAACATCAAAGGACACCATCGAGATTGTTTTTGATCCATTACAAGACGTAAGCTCAGATAAGAAAATAGATTCTCAGAAGATACATAATGAACTTATACACGAAATGCTCAGGCTGGAAATCATTGCCCAGACTTCGAACGTTCGTGAGCTTTTGGTCGGGAGAGCACTGTATGCCACCTGCATCGAGGTCGACAAAGCATCCAGTGACACGTCACCAGCCAACACGGAGCAAACCTGGCAAGAAGACTGCAGGCGTATACTGGCGTCATGGAGCAGTGATAGGTAATGCTTGATGAATTGGAGTAGAGCATCCCTAATTGTCCAGTCTCTTATGCTGACTGTGCTCTGTGCTGTGGCTGCATCATATGACATCAGGACTGGCAAAGTACCAAACAAATTGCTTAGACTGGCGCTCGGAATGATTGGCGCCTGCATAGTGATAAATAGTATTGTAAGCGGCAGCTGGCCTTGGAAAGAAAACGACCAGGGCTTCCGTTATTTACTAAACATTATTATAGGATGTGCGGTTTCCATTGGTCTGTATATTACTGATATTTGGGCGCCTGGAGATGCTAAACTCTTTATTGTCATCTTATTATTATATCCACCCCTGCTCCGGACAGCGAATGAGAACGCTATATTTCCTGCCCTACAGATAATCATATGGACGTTTTCTATTGGGTATATATATCTGTTGTTTGATAACGTCTTCATGCGCAAAACTGAAAAAGCGAAGGACTACGAGCCAAGGATCAAACTTTCGAAAGCCGCTGTCATCAGCATGGGTCTGAATATTGTAACAGCTTACTGCTTTTCGTTTTTTGCTAATCTTGCATCTGTCTCATTTATACCAGTATACTATGAAGCGAATAGAGCTTTGTTGGCTTTGCTTGTGATATGTGGCTCTATACTTATCAGCAAGATAGAATGGTGGGGTAAAATTACTGTAGCAATTATCACAGCTGGCGGATCGTACCTATTGATATTTCCGCTTCATCAATCCATTACTCTATCCATACATTATATATTACCTTTTGCTGTTGCTGTCTTGGTTGGCGTCTTGACACGAATGACAAAGAAGAATAACTATCAGGAAATCACTCCTGATGCCTTGCACCCTGGAGTGATTTTGTCCTTGTTTACAATATACCGAATATCAAGTAGTAGAATTCCGGGGCTTCCCCAAATGACGACTGAGACAAGAAAATCCAAGTTGAATCCTCAAGAAACCGAGGCAGTACGTCTGTGGGCGCTAAGAAATAAGGAATCGATCATTATCGTCCGCATGCTGCCATTTGCTCCCTTCATTGCAGCCGGAACAATCCTTGAAATAATTCTTGGTTGGTTCCTTCTTTGTAGGTGAATCTAATGTGGACGATCACATGCAGAACGAACTGGTCTGGAGATATCATCCTCCGGGTTACATTTTTCTATGAGGAGTTGTTCATTTCACGCCTTGATTGCGCGGTTGTTATTAATGAAATTGGACAACAAATAGAACCCGGCTATGCCCTGTACCTGCTTGACAGTTCTTATCTGAGACAATCTACTACATGGCAAGATGTATTTGTCCATGGATTTCCTTATTGCGTGCTTCCGAACGACATAGCCCTTCAACCCGGACAATTTCTTCATGTATTTGCAGATGGGAAAACAGCGACCATACACATACTGCAGACAGATGATCTCCCAGATAGAACGCTATTCTTAACTGGAAAATGTAATTCCAATTGTATCATGTGTCCCTATACAAGCAGATGGAGAGAGAAGGCAGATAATACACCTCTACAGTTTCTATTGCGATACATCGAACTCATGAACCCTTACGCGCCATACCTATGTGTCACCGGAGGAGAACCAACAATCTTGAAGGATGAATTCATTAAGGTATTGTTACATGTCAAGGCTCATTTCAAATATTGTTTGCTACACATAATGACCAACGGAAGAGCCTTCTATTATTCGGATTTCTTTGAAGTATACAAGATTTCAAGACCATTAAACACTCTACTAGGCATACCTATTTACGCGCATACAAGCGAGTTGCACGATGCAATTACGTTAGTCCCTGGAAGTTTTGAAGAAACATTAGTTGGACTAGATAGACTCTATGTTTCAGGAGAACATGTTGAATTACGCATCGTCTTGACAGCGCTCAATGTTTCATGTCTCGTGGATTTCGCCCGATTTGTACATGAGAAGTACCCGAACATCTATATGGTAAGTATCATGGGCCTGGAAATGGTTGGCAACGCATATAAGAACCGCAAGAATGTATGGATTAACTTTGATGACGTGACCGAGATGCTTACAAAGACCGTCGATTATTTGGTTTCAAATGGTATTCAAACACAGATATATAATATGCCGTTGTGCAAAGTGAATAGACGGCACTGGGCGCTATGCCAGAAGAGCATCAGCGCTGAAAAGGTTGCTTTCTATCCGGAGTGTGAAAAGTGCGTTATCCGCAGCACATGTGGAGGGTTCTTCAATACAACTATTCATATGCCTGATATTACAATTACTCCTTTACTAGAGGCATAGCCTATGAATACTTACTCACTGGCCCCATTTTTCTGGGCACATAAAGGTAATGATATTCTACTCACAAACGATGCTGGAAGATTCATTTTCATATCTTACGAGGTGTTCATAGAATTTGTTGAAAAGAAACTGTCTCCCGATTCGAAAACATTGAATGACTTACGTGACAATGGTTTTGCATATACACAACCAAAACATGCATATCTGGATAAATGGTCTATGGAGGTACGACGGAGCAAAGGTTGCCATTTTTCAGCGACACAGCTGTTCATATTAGTTCTTACTTCGGCATGCAACCAGCAGTGCGTTTACTGTCAGGCATCTGCTGGAAAAGAACTTCATTTCATGACAAGTGATACTGCAATCAAAGCAATACGTCTTGCCTTTTCTTCACCAGCCAGCAGTATTACTATTGAATTCCAGGGCGGTGAACCAACACTGAATGCATCTGTGCTAAGGGAAGCCGTTCTAAGTGCTGAAGAGCAACAAAAGTCAAGCGGGAAAAATTTGTCGATGGCCATTGTCACTAACTTGACAGCTGTAGATGAAGAATTGTTAGATTGGCTTATGGATCATGGTGTGAGTATATGTAGCTCGCTAGACGGTCCTTCTAATATTCATAATATCAATAGGCCAATGAGAGATCGATCAAATTCTTATGATGCATTTTGTATTGGAGTTGAGAAATACGTCGACGCCTGTACAAAACGCGGGAAGAACCCAACGGTACAGGCAATTCAGACTACAACACGTAACTCATTGGATTATGGGATTCAAATTGTTGATGAGTACAGGAAATTGGGAAGTGACGCGATTTATCTACGGCCCCTCACCCCTCTAGGATTTGCAGCAAAAAATTGGTCAGACATTGGCTATACGCCGGAAGAATATCTATCTTACTATAAACAGGTGGTTGATTATCTTCTATCCCTTGAAAAAAAAGGCTCACATATGAAAGAAATCACAGCTGGTATCCTCCTGCGTCGAATACTATATCATGAAGCTGTCTCGCACACCGAGTATCGGTCACCATGTGGCGGAGCAATTGGTCAGATGGCTATTCAATATAATGGAGATGTATACACTTGCGATGAAGCTAGGATGCTTGGAGCTACGGGGGATACATCCTTCAAGATAGGGACAGTTGATAATAAGTATGCGTCTCTCATTTCTTCACCCGTTGTACATGCGCTTTGTACTGCTTCATGCATTGAAGGTCTACCAGAGTGTAGCGATTGCGTTTATCAGCCATTTTGCTCAACATGTCCTGTGGTTACATATGGCTTAGAAAAGGACATTTTTTCGCACCAATTCGAATCGTATCACTGCAAGATATCAAAGGGAATCCTAGAGTATCTGTTTTCTTTAATCCATGCCGCAGATCAAAAAGATCTGGAGATATTAAAGAGTTGGGCCGAGTAAAATGACGTTTGTAATCCCAATCTAGCTCTTTGTTATTTAGAATATATATAGAAAAAAATAGATAAACTCATGGATACAATTTGCTGATCCATGATCATCGTATACAATATTCTATCAGCTATGTCATGGGAGCAAGTGGAGGAATCAAGTCGACTGGTTAAAACTGCTCGTGAAAGCCAAAGAGCTTGTCCCGGCGACTTTGCTTTCATTGGTAGATGGAGAGAGCATGTGCGCCCGCTGTATGGAATTCCTTCGTACGAGCGAAAAAGGGGGGCAGGTAGGAACCTGCCCCGGCTCATAATCAAGAAATTTACAAAGAAGAATTCTCAGCCTGACAAACGAGAAGAGTCTGAACAGCAGGAGTTCAATCTTGATCTCGGTTGCGAACTCGAGCGATGATGTTTTACAAAAAAAGGGGGCAGGTCGAAACCTGCCCCCCGCCCGTAAACTAAAAGACTATTCGTAGCAGTCTATGCCTCGACTGGTATTACTGGCAAAGAAGAGTAAAAAATGATTATTCAATCTCGGGAACAACGTATCTCATAATCTCAAGAGCTTTTGAGTAGTTGTATCCAGACGTTTCTACGATTTCTGTAGCTCCCGCATATCGGTCATATCCATAGTCAATTTCCGTATAGAACGCGATATTTCTCACAATGTTTGTCTCGTCAACCAGGACCTTCAGATAGCAATAAGTGTAGATGTAATCGCGGCGGGTATTTTCAATGTAGCAGAGATATGACCCATCAGAGTCATCATTGTAACGCAGTTTTCTCCTGAGGCGCTTGATATCGGCCTTTTTACCAAGAAATTTCTCATTGAGTTTCTTCTCGTACGAATTCATATTTAACACCTTTCTCATAAAAAATATATATGTATAGAAAAAGAATAATTATAAACATCAAATTGCATTTTCATTGCAGGTACCCCTTTGGGCAGTAACTTTCTTTGGGTGCTCTATTCATCGGAAAACTGCAT
>CAYSFA010000112.1:0-10886 GCA_964430025.1 uncultured Anaerolineaceae bacterium
GGAACGTTTGGCCAAATTAGCTGGTGGTGTCGCGATCATCCGTGTGGGTGCCGCAACCGAGACAGAATTAAAAGAAAAGAAACATCGTGTTGAAGACGCTCTCTCCGCAACCCGTGCAGCCGTTGAAGAAGGTATTGTGCCTGGCGGTGGAGTTGCTTTGATCAACGCTATTCATGTTCTTGATGGTCTGAAAATGCAAAATGATGACGAACAAATTGGTGTCAATATTGTTCGCAAAGCTTTGGAAGTTCCCATGCGCAAGATCACCGAAAATGCTGGACAAGAAGGTTCAGTCATTATCGAAAATGTACGCAAAGCCCAAAAAGAAGGTAACAATAACCAGGTTGGTTATGATGTGCTGACTGGTGAGTATGGTGACATGGTCAAATGTGGTGTCATTGATCCCGCAAAAGTAACCCGTGGTGCCTTGGAAAATGCTGCATCCATTGCAGCCATGATCCTGACTACCGAAGCTTTAATCACTGATGTGCCAGAAGAGAACAAAATGCCTGCTGGCCCTCCAATGCCTGAATACTAAATCGATTCTTAATCACTTGCAGGTCGTGAAATTTTCACGACCTGCTTTTTTTTGGATTATAATCAACGAAATGAAGATCAAACCGATTATGTTGTTTGCAATATGCTTCGGCTTTCTTGCAGGTTGTACCAACGATCCAACCCAAGTGGTCATAACCGAACAACCAACGAACTCTGACCCTTCTAACCCTTCAGAGGAGGTTGTGTTATCTTCCTCCACTCCAGAAGTGACTCCCACGCCAGAAGAACCAATGGTCGCTGTGATTAATGGGGAAGGGATATGGTTCCAGGATTATGAAGATGAATTAAAACGATATGAAGCGGCAGCGACAGCTTTGGAAAAAGAATACGATGAAAACGTAGCAAAAGAAACTGTACTGAACGCAATGATAGACACATTATTATTAGCACAAGCGGCAAGACAAAATGATTACTTGCTCACTCAAGAAACATTTGATGGGAAAATGCAACAATCCATCACTTCTATTGGAGGAGAGACACAATTTCAAGAGTGGTTATCCAAGAATTATTATTCTCAGGATAGTTTTTCAAGATTTCTAAGATTGGAACTGGAAGCCACCTGGATGCGGGATGTAATCATTGCTGAAGTGCCTATCCGGGAAGAACATATTCGCGCTCGTCAGATTTTAGTGTCCGGAAAATCCCTTGCTGAAGATATTCATACACAATTAGATAATGGAGCTGATTTCGATTATTACGCCTGGGGATATGACCAATTATCCGGTGGTGAGTTGGGTTGGTTCCCGAGAAATTATCTGGTTCTTCCAGAAATCGAAGAAGCGGTATTCAAATTGCAGCCAGGAGAATACACCCAGGTGATTGAATCCACTTACGGGTTTCACATTGTGCAGGTGATGGAACGAGAATTGGATCGTCAGCTAACACAGGATGCACTTATCCAGAAACAAAAAAAAGCAATTTCGGATTGGCTACTCAATCAACGGGAAACAAGCTCTATTGTTCTGAATCAAAATTAATACAGAGTAGACGGAAGGTCTGATGCAACAAACCACATCAAAAAATGGAATTCTGGATCTAACTTTGAATATTCTTACAGCGCTAATTTTCTTTGGTACGTTAGCCATTTTGAGTTTACAAATCACCATATTCTTTAACCCAAAAGTCTCGTTCAATCCATTTCCTCCTTACGATTTACCTGAACCGTTGGTTATTCAAAACTCAACGCAAGCAATTCCACCCACAGAAGTGGTGATTCCAACTCAAACTTCAGAACCAAAAATTCAACCTTCACTAACTTCTCTTCCCGACGCAACTCCAACAGAGATTTTTATTGACGGCACCCCAATTGCTGAAGAAACACCTATCGAACCAACAGAAACACCGTTTAGTGGTTATTATGCCTTTGCCTTACAAAATGACATTAATGCCATTGAAAGCTCTCTTATACGCCCAAATTATGGGTGTGAATGGATTGGTGTGGCTGGTCAGGTATTTGATTTGCAAGGGAGACCGGTAGTTGGTGTGCGCGTCTGGTTGCGAGGAACCTACGATGGAAAAAGGATCAACCTATACAGTCTGACTATGGAGTCCTCTCCGTATGGGCCATCCGGATTTGAATTTACTTTAGGGGATAGACCTCTGAACAGCATAGAGCAATTATCCATTCAATTGCTGGATCAAGCAAGTATTCCGATTTCGGAAAGAATCTATTTTGACACCTTCGAGGATTGTCAACAAAATCTTGTATTAATCAACTTCAAACAGATAAGGTAGAAATTACCACATTCGTGGTTTTAATCTGAATTTTTCATCCTTACTATCGAAAAAACGGGTTAGGGGAATAGCATCCAAAGATAATACCCTGCCATTACAAAAATACTCGAATGAATAATTGGTTAAATCACCAGCTTTTTTACCAGGTATGGGCATAAGCCGGGCGGTTAAAGGTTTATTAAGACGACTTGACAGAGCTGCGATATCGAGCAAAAGTGCTTCAATCTGTTCCACGCTCGTGTCACCAGGAATTGGAATTGTATCTAAGCCGGTTCCACAAACGGCAGAAAACATAAGTAGGTCTTTGATCGTCAATGTTTCATCAATGGATCTTTGGGATAATCTTGAATCTTCTAATAGAGGTAACATCAAACCATTGAAGCCACAACGCTCCCAATTTCCTCGATCGAGCGCATCCGCCAAAAATGCAGCAGCAGCCAATGAGCCATGTTTTCCAAGAAAAGGAACTCCAAGGCTTTCCAAGGCTGCTCCAAGCGAGCAACCATCATTGGGAAATGGCGCAACTGAAAAATCAAACCCTTGAAATACTACTTTCAAGTTCCCTAACAAATCTGAAAATAACAAACCAAGTTGGTTGGCATGATGTTCCAGGTTCTCCACTAATAATTGTCTTGCCTCATTTAGACTTTTGGCAGATTGAAAAGCGCTGATGACTTCATCTGCTCCTTCGATTGCCAGACTGATAGAAGGGGGTTGTCCTATTTGGTGGTAAGATCCTGGGAAGAATGGACCAAATGGCTTTACATTCGCGAGAGCACTGAAACGAAGATTTGCAAACCCATTTGATTCAATTGTGGCATTTTTATAAATAATTTCAGCACACTTTTTTATAGCTTCCACGCTTACCCCAGTTATTTGATCCGCGATCATTCCACTAAAAAAAGTTATTTCTGTAGCTTCAATAAGATCATTAATTACATGATAACTATGTGGATGACTGAATAGAGCTGGTCCTAAGGAAAGATAATCAAACCCGGAAATTTTCGCATTGACTTCCATTGATTTGACCAATTGGATTAATTCATCCCCATCATTCTCGGGTTGGATCATGGAAAAAGGAATGGTGGAAAGGCGTAATGTTTGAACCTCATAACCGTTCTCTTCACAAATTTTTTTGCTTTCTTTGGATAATTCAGACAAAATTTCAAAGGTATTCTCTGCGTTTGAAATACCAGGATCATAAAAACAGGTAATTGATCGAATTTTCATTTCCACCTCTGACGTACGACTTCGAATAGGATTATGCTTGTAGCAATGGCAGCATTAAGAGATTCACTGGATCCAGGCATCGGTATTTTAATGGCTTCATCGGCTAGTTGATTTGCTTCAGACCCTGGACCGGTTGCTTCACTTCCAATGATAATTGCGATTGGTTGGGTAAGATCAACATGCCAAAACGAAGATTTGGCATTTGCCCCAGTGATGAGTTTTTTCAATGGATGGGTTGGGTTTTTACATAATGCATTAATTTCTTCCCAATTGGATTGTCGAATAGGGATGTGAAAATGAGCACCCATTGCAGCACGTACTACTTTGGGAGAATATTGATCCACACAGTTTGGTGATAATAAAACTGCCTGAACTCTGGCAGCATCAGCAGTTCGAAGAATTGTTCCAAGGTTGCCGGGGTCATTGATGGAATCACAAATGAGGATGAAATCTAAAGATTCAGGAAGAGTATGTTTTTTTTGGTTGATAACCGCAATGATTCCCTGTGGATTTTCGGTATCCGAAATTTTTTTCATCAAGGATAATGGAACCTGCTCGATGGATATTTTTTTATCATTAGCCCAATTGAAGATTGATTGTCCCCGGTCTGATAGGTTCTCACTGATTAGAATGGCCTCGAAATCCCAGTTTGCCCTCATTGCTTCTTCGCATAATCTAACTCCCTCGATGACGAATTGATTGCTTCTTTTTCGCTCCTTGGTCTGGGTGATGAGGCCGCGAATCTTCTGAATTTTTGGATTTTGAATAGAGGTAATCATCATCCCTATTGTACTGGAAAAATAAAAACCGGCAGGATATCCTGCCGGTAAAAATTGACTATTTATTAAATTTATGCTGCTTTTGCTTGGGCAATCACTGCGCTAAATGCTTTTGGATCACGGACAGCAAGGTCAGCCAACATCTTACGATTAATGATGATGTTTGCTTTGCGCATGAAGAAAATTAACTGACTGTAAGTAACACCATTCTGGCGTGCTCCAGCGTTAATACGGGCAATCCATAATCTTCGTAAATCTCGTTTTCGATTTCGACGATCGCGGAAGGCATACCAAAGGCTTTTGAGCATTGCTTCGTTTGCTCTTCGGAACAACTTGCTTCTGGTCCCGTATTGGCCTTTTGTAATCTTTAGAACTTTTTTGTGACGACGATAGCCTCTGAAGCCACCTTTCACACGTGCCATTGTTTACTCCTTTGCAAACCCCTGGGCGCCGGGAAACCCTGTTCTACACCCAACAGCTGCACTAAAAATAATGAATACGAACTGCCTTTTTCCTATAAATAAGGGGCGAGGCGACGAATACGTTTGGCAATATTGTTACCTTTAACTTCAACCATTTCAGATAACAAGCGTTTGGTTCTCATTGAGGTGCGGCGGCGCAAATGGCTTTTGCCACCTTTTGTGCGAACCAAAAGGCCTGACCCGGTTAAGCGAAATCTTTTTGAAGTTGCTTTGTGGGTCTTGATCTTGTATTTACCGGTTCTAGCTTTACGAGGCACTTTTTTACTCCTCTTCTAAAAAAATAAAAATTTGCGGTCAAAAAGGACACGCGACCGCAAATTATACTATAAGATTTTAGTTTTGGACAGATTAAAACTGGATTTATTCGTTTACTTCTTCCAACTCTTCTTGTTCTTCGATTTCATCATCTTCTACATCAGAAGTTTGTTTGGATTTTAGTTTTGAGGATTTTGAGGTTGTTGTTTTAGCTTTTTTCCCGACCCCTTTAATCGGCGATAATAACATCGACATGTTTCGGTCTTCGAGATTGGGTTTCTGTTCAACTGTTGCGACATCAGCTAATTCTTCAGCAATTTCCTTCAAATCTTCTAAGGCAATTTCTGGATAAGTGATTTCCCTTCCACGAAAACGGATGGTCACTTTGACTTTCATGCCTTCTTCCAGCCAACGTCGGGCATCTCTTGTTTTAAAACCACGATGGTGCTCGCCCGTTTTTGGTCGCAACCGAATTTCTTTAATTTCAATTTTGGTTTGGGCTTTTCGGGCTTCTCTTTCTTTCTTTGTTCTTTCGTAAAGAAATTTACCGTAATTCATAATACGGCAAACAGGTGGGTTCGCACCAGGGGCTACTTCAACCAGGTCTGACTCGGCTTCCCGTGCCATTTCCAGTGCTTTATAAATAGGTACTAATCCAACATTTTCTCCATCTGCTCCGATTAACCGGACTTCCTTTACTTTAATTTCCTCATTTACTCGAAAATTTGATGTACTAATGGTCTTACTCCTTTCAAAGATGTCAAATTAAAAATTACATTAAAATCTAACTTGTATAATATACCATATCCTAAATGTGATCGTCAATAAAACTTATCCTGTTTTACTGATTTCCACACCTAAATATTTATCTATATTAGTTTTGGAGGGTTCCCTCTTGATTTGAGAACCCTCCGGTTAATCAAACTAATGATTCGATTTCCTGTTTGGCTAATTTGAGGAATTCCTCCACAGACATAGCACCTGGATTATCTCCGTTCCGCATTCGAAGCGCGATTTGATTACTTTCCACTTCTTTATCGCCAATAACCAACATGTAGGGAATTTTTTGTAATTGTGCATTTCTAATTTTTGCATTCATTCGATCATTGCTATCATCCACTTCAATTCTCAACCCATTAGCTTTTAGCTGTTTGGCTACTTCATTGGCAAAATCAACATGGCGGTCGGCAATAGGAATTAATTTGGCCTGCACGGGCATTAACCAAACAGGGAATGCTCCTCCGTAATGCTCGATCAAGACACCCATGAATCTTTCCACAGAGCCTAAAAGTGCCCGGTGAATCATCATGGGGCGATGTTGTAGTCCATCATCGCCAATGTAAGTCATATCAAAGCGCTCTGGGAGATTGAAATCAAATTGAATGGTACTGAGTTGCCATTCACGGCCTAAAGCATCGATCATCTTAAGATCAATTTTTGGCCCATAGAAAGCAGCTCCACCTTCGTCAATATCATAATTCAAATCGGCACGTTCCAAAGCTTCTTTAAGAGCTTGTTGTGCTTTTAACCATTCAGCTTCTTCTCCCACAGATTTTTCCGGATTCCTGGTGGAAAGGTATGCATGGAACTCGTTCATGCCAAAATGTCGAAGGATGTGCAGGCAGAATTTTAAGGTGTTGTCAATTTCATCTGGCATTTGGTCTTCCCGACAAAATAGGTGAGCATCATCCTGGGTAAACCCACGGACACGCAAAAGGCCATGTAAAACACCTGAACGTTCGTAACGATAAACGGTACCCCATTCAGCCATTCGCATAGGAAAATCACGATAGGAGTGCAATTTGTTTTTGTAGATCATAATGTGGAAGGGACAGTTCATTGGTTTTGCGTAATATTCATCTTCTTCCACTTCCATCGAGGCAAACATATTCTCATTGTAGAATCCTAAATGACCAGATGTTTCCCATAATTGAGCCCGACCAATATGAGGGGTGTAGACAATATCATACCCATTGGCAAGATGTTCTTGTTTGCAATAATCTTCCACAAAATGACGGATTAACCCTCCATGAGGATGCCACAGAATTAATCCCGGGCCAACATCCTGGTTAATGGAAAACAAATCCAATTCTTTACCAAGTTTTCGATGATCCCGCTTTTTCGCTTCTTCAATTTTCCATAAATATTCTTTCAAATCTTCAGGATCTTCAAACACGGTTCCATAAATTCTTTGCAACATTGGGCGTTTTTCATCACCACGCCAATAAGCACCAGCCACTGATACAAGTTTTAAGGCTTTGGGATTGATTTCTTTTGTGCTTTCAACGTGTGGGCCACGGCAGAGATCAACAAATTTGTCGTGTTTATAAATAGAAATCTCTGGTTTCTCCTCCAAAGGTTCTCCATGTTCATCCACATCACCTTGTTCAAGTCCTTGGATCAGTTCAACTTTGTAAGGTTGATCCTTGAAAATTTTTAAGGCATCATCCGCACTTAACACTTCTTTTTCAAATTTATAATTTCCTTTGACAATATGTTTCATGCGTTTTTCTATTTCTTCCAGGTCATCCGGGGTTAACGGACGGGGAAGGTCGAAATCGTAATAGAAACCATCTTCAATTGCTGGGCCAATTGCATATTTAGCTTCAGGGAATTTCTCCAGAACAGCTTGTGCCATCACATGGGCAGTGGAATGTCTAACTCGAAATAAATGCGAAGCTTCATATTGTGCATCAACTTTTTTAGCCATTTTATCCTCACTTTCTTTACGAACAATAACATTTAAACAAAAAACTCTTGCCACTGGGGCAAGAGAAATCTCACGGTTCCACCCAGATTACTCATTTTCATGAGTATCTCGTTGTGCTGATAACGGTTGCTCCGGTCGCCTTACTCCTATCGTTTCTGGTTTCAGCTCACAGGTGGTTTTTGGTGTTCATTTCTCTAAAAAAGCTTTCAGCCTTTGGCTTTTTCTCTCTGGAGAGGTGAAACACCTACTCGTCCTGATCTCTGCCTTTAAATATTTATTTGTGGTGGGCGGTATAGGGCTCGAACCTACGACCTCCGCGATGTCAACGCGACGCTCTAACCAACTGAGCTAACCGCCCGTGTGGCGATATTATAATTTACTTAGATGGATTATGCAATAGGAAAATATTGTTGGAAAGTGAATTTTAGGTGTAAAAATCGTCAATTATTACCAGAATTTTACTAAACTTGTCAAAAAAGGCTGAATAAATATTTCCTTCCCTATCAAGCTTGTTAATGGTAAAATTGCGTTCGCGTCCTGAAGGACGACCTGGAGAGGTAGCGTAGTCTGGCCTAACGCGCGCGCCTGGAAAGCGCGTATACCGCAAGGTATCAAGGGTTCGAATCCCTTTCTCTCCGCCTTAGAAGCACCTCAATTTCGAAACCAATAGTATCGAAATTGAGGTGCTTATTATTTGTGCCTTAAAAAATAATGTTGTATTGATTGAAAAAATGTAAAAAAGTTTTGACTTTTTCAAATTCGTGTGTATAATAAAAAATGTAAAGAGTGTTTTACATTTAATGGAGGTCACAACAATGAGTGAGAAAAACTGGAAAGCAGACGAGATGGAAATGACAATAAACTTTAAAGCGATGAGATTTGCATATGTTTTTGCTGAGATTGCACTGATTGTGTATTGCATAGTGATGACAGCGAGAACAGGAGATTTGCCCACATGGCCTTTTGTCATTCTCTGTGCCAGCGGATGCGTTTTTTTCGGTGCAAAACTCTGGATGACACGAAAAATGTCAGAACCGGAGGGTGGGGATGAGGAATAACATCAAAGACCTTCGAAAAGCCAAAGTCCTTCGCCAGGAGGATTTAGCAGACAAACTAGGTGTTACAAGGCAAACGATCATTGCGATTGAAAACAATAAGTATGATCCTACGCTGAAATTGGCGATGAAAATTTCCGAATTTTTCGGTGTTCCAATCAACGATATTTTTTCACTTAATTGACACTATAAGGAATTATGATCAAGTGGTAATGGTAAAATGACCTTAAAAACAAGAATTACCCGCAACAGAAAATTACGGTGGCTATTTATATCAAAATTTTGGTTCCTCTCCATTTGAAAGCAACATTTAAAGAAGTTGATTTTTAATAAACAACTGCTTTTTTTGTTACGATCTCTGAAATAATAAGATAAATCCTTCGAAAGCCTGGAAAGATTTTACCTTTCGTTTTTCCATTGAATAATTTCAATACCAGTGTTTTCTGGAATGTTTTTGATTGCCATTTCTAATGGCAAGTTTCTTACCTTGCATAAAATAGTTGCGATGGCTAAACCATGTGAAACGACAATAATTGTTTCATTGTCGTGTTGTTCTGATAAAGAATCCAAGCACCGGTAAACACGATCAGCGACTTCAGCGATGCTTTCTCCTCCTGGTTTTCGGGCTGAATACGGGTTCTGATAAACAGCTCGGACTTGTTCACCATTCGAAGCTAAAACATCTTTGATATATTTTCCTTCCCATTCTCCCTGATTGATTTCTCGTAAAGCGGGGGTGGAGATTATAGGCAATTTTACTTTTTTTGAGATAGATTGAGCGGTTTGGACTGCACGAATCAAATCACTACTATAAAGGGCTGAAAATTCTTTCCCATTCAATTTATCTGCTACTGTTTGAGCTTGCTTGAGACCATTTTCGTTTAGGGGGATATCCTGTTGGCCTTGATACCTTTGCTGTAAGTTCCACTCGGTTTCCCCATGTCGAATTAGGTATATCGTTGTTGAAGCCATTCAAATCCTCAGTCTGACATTTTTTCTGGTAGTTTTATTATATTCGATATGAAAGATTAAATAAAAAATCCTCCGAAGAGGATATTTTATTCATAAAGGAGTCTGTTATTTTTATTGTTCCTGGAGAAAACGGACGTAATTTACTACATCCCAGCGCATGTCCGGTTGTGGTAGATTTTCACGTAAATTAGGCATTCTTCCTGGAACACCCTCCGTAATCGTCACAAAGATAGCCCCATCACTTAGTGAAACCCTGGTTTCATCCACCAGACTGACTGGGGGAAATTCTCTTAAGAAACCACTGAATCCACCATTTCCTTCTCCGGTGGCACCATGGCACAAAGCACAAGAAGCTTCGTAATATTCTTTTCCTTGCTTCAATGAATCCTCATTTGCAGGAACTGGATTCGTCGGCACACCTAATTCAGGAATGTACGCCACGCCTTGTACAGGGACTGAACGGGCAGGCAACGGCAAAGGGTCTTCCATCGGGCGATAACTTGGCTGAATCTCCATAAAGCTGATCCAGTCGATTTTGATCACATCATAAGTGAATAACAATCCGATGATCAACGGAGTAACTAAAGCTCCCATAACAAGGATCAATTTCTTAATCATGGTTGTTTTACCTCCTCAACATCAACAATTTCAGCCCCAAGGTCTTGCAATTCAAAACATGTATCTTCATCAACGTTTGTGGGACAAGAAAAGAGAATGCCAATATAACCATCACTGATCTTTGGATGGTACCCTTTCGGACCAAAGGAAGGTGAGATCATTTCAATGAAGACGCCTAAAAAGGTACTGATCAATAGACCTAACATCGTTAATTCAAAAGTAACCACAATTGAAGTTGGGATGGGGGAGATAGGCATTCCACCAACTGTAAGTTTGTATAGGTTTGGTACCAGGATATTCAACAACATAGCAATGATAAACCCAAAGAGAGCTCCAGCAATAGCTATTTGAGGTACTCTTGTCCACGCCATTGGTCTCCCCAGAATTTTTTCAGAAAAAGGAACTCCCGAGATTACAGAAATGTCCTTATCAGAAATTCCGTGATGGTGCAATGTTGTGATAGCTTCAGATGCCTGGTTAATCTGGTCTTCTT
>CAYSFA010000113.1:0-1256 GCA_964430025.1 uncultured Anaerolineaceae bacterium
CTTCCCCTTCCAAACCTTCCAACGTATCAGTTCCCACCAAAACTAACTTTTTTAAGGTAATTTTCCGGATGCCACCTGCCTGCCTATGCTAGAATCGACTTAAATCAAATCCCCCAGAGGTCTGATGAACACTACCTTTGAAACAATCAAACAATTCTTTTCCGAGGATGAATGGTTCTTCATCGATATGGAAGATCAGGACATGCTGCGCCTGCGCATGAATCATTGGGGGGAAAACGGTCGTTTTTCCTGTCAGGCGGAGTTCAATGAAAAGCAACAGATCTTCTACTTTTACAGCTATTTTCCGATCAATGTCCCCGAGAACCAAAAAGCTAAAATGGCTGAGTTCCTGACTCGTGTGAACTACGGCATCCGCATCGGCAACTTTGAAATGGACTATGCAAATGGGGAAGTGCGCTTCCGTACCAGCCTGGATTTTGAAGACCAGGTGCTGAACTACGCCTTGATCTCTAATCATGTTTATCCCAACGTGTGGATGATGGATCGATACCTGCCCGGGTTGTTTGCGGTGGTGTACAGCGAGAAAGATCCGGAAGAAATTATTAAAACAATAGAGGAGTAACCATGGAAGTATTAGAAGCCCTAATGACGCGCCGAAGTGTCAGAAATTTCAATTACAAACCTGTTGCCCAAGAAACGATCGAGACCATCCTGAAAGCAGCCATGCATGCGCCATCCGCTCGAAACCGCCAACCCTGGCATTTTTTCGTAATTACGGATCGTGAAATTTTAAGACAAATTCCTTCAGCTCATCCCTTTGCAGCGATGACGTCAGAGGCCAGCTTTGCAGTGGTGGTGTGTGCGGATGAGGAGATCCTGCCAGCCCCAGAACGATGGGGAATCGATTGCGCTGCAGCTACCATAAGTATCCAGTTAGCAGCTCATGGATTGGGTTTGGGGGCTGTATGGTGCGGGGTTTACCCTGATCCGGATCGCCAACGTGAATTGAAAAATCTGCTAAAATTGCCTGATAACATACATCCTTTTTCACTGGTACCGATTGGGTATCCGGTAGATCCTCTGCCGGTTGTAGATCGATATAATCCAGAAAGGATTCACACCAATCAATGGTAGGGAGGTCCGGATGGTCAAAGCACGGGCAATGTTAGGCGCAGTAAGACAATATCGCTTTCTGGGGACTGAATTGTGGGTGGACTGTGGTGATCCGCACATGCGGGTGACATTTTTGACGCCTGAATTGGTGCGCATCCGCATTGTCCCGGGTGGCGATTTTG
>CAYSFA010000113.1:1266-5046 GCA_964430025.1 uncultured Anaerolineaceae bacterium
GTATTGATAAAGATACCGCCTTAATGGAAATGTTAACCACCGAAGGGAAGAGTTTCTTCACCGATGCGGCTTCCCCGGTTTGGGAGGAAAACCGTTACTGGTTTTCCAAGCGGATCGAAGAGGGTGAAAAATATTACGGGTTTGGAGAACGTGGCGGACGGCTGGAAAAACAGGGTCAGAAAATGACCAATTGGAATACCGATCCATCCAGCCCGCATACCGCTTTTGTTGATCCGATGTATATGTCCGTTCCGGTGTATATGGTGTTACGGGAAAATTTTGCCTACGGGGTGTATGTCAACAGCACCTGGGAAAGCACCTTTGATCTCACCCAACCCGGTCAGGTACGCTTTGAATCAGGCGGGGAAGAGCTGGATGTGTACATCGCTTATGGCCCACAACCCTTACAGGTGATCGAGCGCTTGAGTGAATTGTTAGGTCGTATGCCAATGCCTCCCAAATGGTCGTTGGGATATCATCAGAGCCGTTGGAGCTACAGCACCGAACAGGAAGTGCGCAAATTGGCCAATACCTTTCGCGAGAAAGAGATTCCCTGCGATGTGATTCACCTCGATATTGACTATATGGATGGGTACCGGGTTTTCACCTGGAATGATTTCAACTTCCTCGATCCGGCACGAATGATCAGCGACTTGAAACGCAAAAACTTCAACGTTGTGACTATTATTGATCCTGGTGTGAAAGTAGATACCAAATTTTCCGTATATCGCGAAGGGATGGAAAAGGGCTTTTTCATTCGGGATGCGCGCGGAAAGATTTGTTCTGGTTATGTTTGGCCGGATGAAGCCGTTTTCCCCGATTTTAGCCGGGCTGATGTGCGGAAATGGTGGGGTGATTGCCAACACAAGTTAGCTGCCCAGGGGATTGGCGGGATCTGGAATGACATGAATGAGCCCTCCATTTTTGAAAAACCTTTCAGCCTGGGGGGAGGCAGGGGAGACACCTTGCCGTTAAAAGCAGAACAAGGTGAAGCGGCGGAAGTTACCACCCATGCTGAATTACATAATTTATATGGTTCTCAAATGGCGCAGGCTTCCTACGAAGGGATGCGTAGGTCAAAACCGAACGAACGCACATTTCATCTGACTCGTTCCGGGTTTGCCGGGGTACAGCGTTGGTCAGCTTCCTGGATGGGCGACAACGGCTCATGTTGGGAACATCTCGAGATGTCCATCGGGCAATTGATCAATATGGGGATTTCCGGTGTACCTTTTGTGGGAGCGGACATTGGTGGTTTTTATGGGAATGCTACCCCTGAGTTGTTTGCCCGCTGGATGCAAATCGGTGCGCTTTACCCATTCAGCCGTGGGCACACCTGCATGGGAACCAACCCACAGGAACCCTGGCAGTTTGGGGAGCAGGTGGAAGCGATTGCACGTGAGTATTTATCCTTGCGTTATCGCCTGATGCCTTATTTATATTCAGTATTCTGGAAAGCCCACCAACGTGGCTATCCGGTCTGGCGGTCGTTATTCCTGCATTATCCGGAGGATAAACAGACCTATCATATTGATGACCAGGTCTTAATTGGACGATATTTGATGGCTGCGCCGGTGATTCGTCCTGGTCAGACAGCTCGCCAGGTCTATTTACCGGAGGGGGTCTGGTTCGATTGGTGGGATGGACATCGCTATGAAGGGGGACGCTATATCCTGGCGGATGCCCCGTTAGAAAAAATGCCGCTCTATGTCCGTGCTGGTGCAGTGATCCCGATGGGTCCTGCCATGCAATATGTTGGGGAAAAGGCCTTGGATCCGTTGAGTTTGTATGTTTTCCCGGGTGACAAAGCTGAATTCACCTTATATGAAGACGATGGTACCAGTATGAATTACACCAGTGGTGAGTTCGCGACTACACGTTACCAGGTGCGTGGGGATGACCTGACGACTGAACTGGAAATCTTCGAGCGTGAAGGAAAGTATGAAGTTCCACTGCGTACATTACATGTGATCCTCAAAGATGGTAAACATTTCCAACAAAAGCAATTTGTGGATAGTGGGAACGGACGCGTGATACAGTTTGAACGATCGCTTCGCTAAAGGAAAAGAAACTGAGCGCTTTCTGAACATTGGAAAGCGCTCTTATTTAAGTTGGTTATAAATGGAGTGACGATGGACAACTTTATTACCCCCGAATGGGTTCATCATGCAATTTTTTATCAGATTTTCCCTGATCGATTTGCAAAGTCGGATAAAGTGATCAAACCCAACCATCTCGAGGCCTGGGATGAACCCCCTCATATTCATGGCTATAAAGGCGGGGATTTGTTAGGCGTGGTGGAAAAGCTGGATTATCTACAGGAGTTGGGCGTGAACGCCATTTATTTCAACCCTATTTTTCAGTCAGCCAGTAATCACCGCTACCACACCCACGATTATTTTCAGGTCGATCCACTGCTGGGGGGGAACCAGGCATTTCGGGAGATGCTGAAAGAAGCGCATCGCAGAAATATCAAAGTGGTTTTGGATGGGGTCTTCAACCATGCCAGCCGTGGATTTTTTCAGTTTAATGATATTCTGGAGAATGGCGAAAAATCCGCTTACCTTGATTGGTTTCATGTGCGCGGCTTCCCTTTGAACGCTTATCAAGGCAAACCGAATTATGCTTGTTGGTGGGGGCTGCCCGCTTTGCCGGAGTTCAACACGGATAACCCGCAGGTACGCGACTACATTATGCGGGTGGCGAAATACTGGCTGGATGAGGGCATCGATGGCTGGCGGTTGGACGTGCCTAACGAAATCGACGATGATGCCTTCTGGCAGCAATTTAGACAGGTGGTGAAGGGGGCTAACCCGGACGCCTATATCGTGGGGGAGATTGTGACGGATGCTTCCCGCTGGCTCAGGGGTGACCAGTTTGACGCGGTGATGAATTACTTACTGACCTATGCCATCTGGATGTATTTTGGGGGCAAGGATGTCAATCAGGCGCTCTATGGACATTGGATTTCCAGCCATGGTACTTCGATTAATGTGCATTCTGTGAGTGACTTCGCACATTTTGTGACCGGCTTGCTGGAGAGATATCCGCGGCAGGCGGTTTTGGCGCAAATGAATCTGTTGGATAGCCATGACACTGCTCGGTTCTTGAGCATTCTGAATGGCCGGAAGGATTTGATGCGGTTGGCGCTCCTTTTCCTGATGACCTATCCCGGTGCACCAAGTGTATATTATGGGGATGAGATCGGGCTGGATGGGGGCATCGACCCGGATTGCCGTAAGGCCTTCCCCTGGGAGGAAACCCGCTGGGATAAGGATATGTTGGCGTTTTATAAGGACTGCATCCGCATGCGCAAGGAGCATCCGGCGTTGCGGGATGGGGAGTTCAAGGTCCTGCTGGCAGAGAATGATGTAATGGCGTACGTACGGAGTAAAGGGGAGGAGAAATTATTAGTCGTCCTGAACCGCTCGGAACAGACACAGCATGTGGACGTGGATTTGCAGGGGGGGATAGCGGAAGGCAGCGTATTACGACACCTCCTGAAAAATGGCGAGGTGACAGTGACGGATGGCTTTTTGAGGGATTTGGTGCTTGCACCGATCAGTGGGGTGGTCCTGAGACTAAGATAGGCAGGATAGATATTTCAAATGTGCGATGCACTTAGGGAGAAAAAGTGATGATTGGATTGTTATAGAGATGGTGAATTTAATAACCAAAAGTGCGTTGCACATAGTAAATAGATCAAGCTGTTTGGACTAGGTGCATTGCACTCCTGGTGTGATGATGGTCAATCCATATTTCCAGAAATATAGTAAATTG
>CAYSFA010000113.1:5146-10879 GCA_964430025.1 uncultured Anaerolineaceae bacterium
AAAGTAGTCTTAATAACCGGGGCGACAGACGGTATTGGTAAGGAGACAGCCCGAGCCTTATATGGCAAGGGTGCACATGTGGTGATCGTGGGTCGCAATCCCGAAAAAACAGCCCAAGTGGTCGAAGAATTATCCAGGCAGAATCTCAATGCTGGTCAATTGGATGGCATGGTGGCGGATTTGTCCTCGCTGCAAGAGATTCGACGTCTGGCAGAGGAGATCAAAGAGAAATATACTCGCCTGGATGTGCTGGTCAATAATGCCGGTGCTTTTTTCAGTAAGCGTCTTGAAAGCGTGGATGGATTCGAAATGACATTCACGCTTAATCATCTCAATTATTTCTATCTGACACATTTATTACTGGATCTGATCAAATCCAGTGCACCAGCCAGAATAGTGAACGTTTCTTCTGGTGCACATGCAGTTGTAAGAGGGATTAATTTTAATAATTTACAGTCGAAAGGTTTATATAATGGGTGGGCTGTTTATGGTCGTTCCAAGTTAATGAATATTCTATTCACAAGGGAATTAGCACACCGCTTGAAGAACAGCCAGGTGACTGTTAATGTTTTACATCCTGGTTTTGTAGCAACCAGGTTTGGCCATAATAATCAAGGGTTGTTTAACAAGTTTGTTAAGTGGTCTCAGCGTGGCGCCATCACTCCTGAACAAGGGGCACAGACCAGTATTTATCTGGCATCATCCCCGGAAGTGGCTGGAGTGAGTGGAGAGTATTTTTATAAATCGAAGCCTATTCAACCCTCTAAAGCCGCAGTAGACGACGAAGCAGCTAAAAAACTTTGGGAGATTAGCCTAAAGTTAATCGGAGAAAAAGAGTAAAGGACAAATTACCATCACTAAAAATAGAAAATCAGTCACTAATTTTGATAAGAAAAAGGCTGATTAACGGTGTTTAGAAAATCGATTCAGGTAATGAATCGATTTTTTCAAACTTGTGCTAAATGGTTGTGAAATCACGGAGTATTATCCCGCGTCCGGATAATACCGGTTGGGTATAATATGGTATATAACTGACAATAAGCAGGAGTCTGCATGGACCGAAAAATACGAGTATTAATCGCAAAACCTGGTTTGGATGGGCATGATCGTGGGGCAAAACTAATCGCGCGTGCATTGCGGGATGCCGGGATGGAAGTTATTTACACCGGGCTCCGCCAGACCCCACAAATGATCACCACCGCTGCTCTACAGGAAGATGTGGATGTGGTGGGTTTGTCGATCCTCTCCGGGGCACACATGACCCTGGTGCCCAGGATAATCGAAAGCCTGAAAGAAGCAGGTTTGAGCGATGTGGCTGTTTTTGTGGGGGGAATCATTCCGGAAGAAGATTGGCCTGCCCTTAAAGAGATGGGGGTGCACGCGGTCTATGGGCCCGGTACAACCACCCAGCAGGTCATTGAAGATGTCAGAAGTCTAGTCGCGGATCAGGCAGAGGGGTAGGATGCGCCGCACGGTTGATGTGCAGGGTGTGCTGGCAGGAGATCGTCGGGCATTGTCACGCGCATTAACCGAAGTTGAAAATGATAGCGAAGCGGGGAAGAAAACGCTGGACGAACTATTCCAGCACAGTGGCAAAGCCCATCTGGTAGGAGTGACCGGGTCACCGGGGGCGGGAAAATCTTCGTTAGTAAACCAGATGACACGGCAATGGCGTGATCCAAAATTTTGTGACCCAAAAAAGGTTGCCATTGTGGCAGTAGATCCATCCAGCCCGTTTACCGGGGGAGCCATTTTAGGGGATCGCATCCGTATGCGTGATATTGCGGATGATGAAGGGGTGTTTATCCGCTCGATGGCGTCGCGAGGACATTTGGGTGGGATTGCCCGAACGACTTCCGGGTTGGTGCAGGTGCTGGATGCCGCCGGGTTTGAGGTGATTTTGATTGAAACAGTCGGGGCAGGGCAGTCCGAGGTAGATATTGCCCGTCTGGCGCATACCACTGTTGTGGTGGAAGCACCGGGGATGGGCGACGATATTCAGGCGATCAAAGCGGGGATCTTGGAGATCGCGGATGTTCTGGTGGTCAATAAGGCTGATCATCCACTGGCGGATAATACGCTGCGAGCATTAAAAGCCAGCCTGGAGTTTGCCCGTCCTGAACATGTTTCGGCTTTGGAGAGGTTCCATCATCGAGAATTAGCTTTTGAACCAATAAGACATGATCATAAGAATGGTGAAAATCAAGTAACCCATTGGTCACCACCGGTTCTGAAAACGATCTCGACTGACGGGGTAGGGGTGGAAGCAGTTGTGCGGGCGGTGAATGAGCACAAGCAATTTTTACAAGAAAATGGACAATGGCAGCTGCGTGATGCAACCCGTTTACAGGAAGAGTTGAATGAGCTGCTAATGGCAGCTTTTGCTGCTGAATGGCGTAAGAAGGTGGATCAGGGAAGGATTGAAGATGTGTTGGGGGAAATGATAGAGCGGAAATTGTCACCCATAAATGCAGTGAAAAAGCTGTTGATAGCTGAAAGTTGAAAGCTAAAAGCTAAAAGCAGCAAGTTGGTAGATGAAAGAGTGATGATTTAGGCGCGGAAGCGCAAAGGAAAAAATTCCTTAGCGACTTATTTTCCTTTGCGTTACATTTTTCTTGCCTTTCCTCCCTTTTTAAGGTGTAGTCATTCTCCAGTGTGGTTATCAATACACCTTGATTATTCTTCCAATTGCCCGAATGAGGGCATTAAGATATACTTTGAAGTTATTGCAGGAAAAGAATTTATCCGGCTTGGAACTGGATTTGAACCGAAGGAGATCCTCATGGAACGCACATTAATCAAGAATTTACGAGAGTACATCGACCAAACCGTTATGGTAAAAGGCTGGCTGCATGTCTTACGAGATCAGAAGAAGATTCAATTCATCGTATTACGCGATAAAACCGGCATGGTGCAAATCACCCACTGGAAGCCCAATGACGAGAAATTAGCAGAATTAATCTCCACCCTCACCACGGAGTCAGCTATTCGGGTTACCGGAAAAGTCACCGATAACCCACAGGTGAAGCTTGGTGGTTTGGAAATCCAGCTCGAATCATTAGCAGTTGAGAACATTGCTGAAAGCCCACTGCCATTTGAACCCTTTGGCGAGAGAGATAATTTGCCCGCTTTGGATTACCGGCTTGATTGGCGTTTCATGGACTTAAGAAGAACCGAGAACCTGCTGCTTTTCCAGGTCCAAACCACCATGGAAATGGCACTACGCGAGTACTGGCTGGAACGTAATTACATTGAAATGCACTCCCCGAAATTAATGGGCAGCCCCAGTGAATCTGGTGCAGAATTGTTTGAACTGGCTTACTTCGAAACCAAAGCCTACCTGGCACAATCCCCCCAATTCTACAAACAAATGGCGATGGCCGCTGGCTTTGAAGGTGTCTTTGAAATCGGCCCTGTGTTCCGTGCTGACCCCTCCTTTACTTCCCGCCACATGACCGAGTTCACCAGCATCGACCTTGAAATCTCCTGGATTGAGGATGTTGAAGATGTAATGTCCAATCAGGAAAGGATGCTGCAATATGCCTTCCAACGTGTCAAAGATGCTCATGGCGAACAAATCAAAGAGGTCATCGGGCTGGATTTGGAAGTTCCGCAAGTGCCATTCCCACGTGTGACAATGTCCGAAGCACATCAGATCCTCAAAGAGGTTGGTTACCAACTCCCACCTGAGAAGAAAAATGACCTCGATCCTGGCGCTGAACGAGCGATCGGGGAATATATCAAACAAAAATTTGGCAGTGATTTTGTCTTCATCACCGAATGGCCGTTTGCTGTGCGTCCCTTCTATCATATGAAGAAAGGTGACAACCTGACTCGCAGTTTTGACCTGTTGGCGAATGGACTGGAGATCACAACCGGTGCTCAGCGTGAACATCGGTATGAAGTGTTGTTGGCACAGGCCAAAGAAAAAGGCCTGACTCCTGAACCCATCCAATTCTATCTGGATTTCTTCCGTTATGGCTGTCCGCCACACGGTGGTTATGGCATGGGCTTGTCACGTTTGTTGATGGTTATGCTCAAGCTGCCCAACATCCGCGAAACGGTCTACCTATTCCGCGGGCCGAACCGATTGCAACCGTAAAAGGATTCAGAAATTACAATAGGCAACATGGCGAAAGCCATGTTGTTTTTTAACAGGATTTGGCACAAAAATCAGGCCTCATTTGTTGTATAGTTAATTTGTGAGTAATACGGTTCCTGCCTGGTTGAGGCGAATTAAAAGCTTTCTCTTCCCGCCGCATCTGATTTGGTCCCATTTCCTGACGGATGGAAAGGTTGAAATCAGGGTATCTCAACCGTTCTATTTCTGGTTGCTGGGAATTTTGGTGGTTTTGTACGCTTTTTTCCCGATAAGATTGTTAGCCATCCCCTGGCTTGTTTTGGTTGGTCTGATCGTTACCGGGTATGTATGGGCAAGGCAGTTGGCGATTAGCGTCAATGCGACCCGAAAACTGCGTTATGCAGCCGTACAGGTGGGGGATGAGATGGAAGAATCCATCATCATTTTCAATCGAGGTTGGTTGCCAGCCTGGTGGATTGCTCTGCAGGATGAGAGTGATTTCCCCGGTTACTCGATTGACGTGGTCAGAAGCGTCAGTGCCGGCGGTAAAGCGGAATGGAGTGTAAACCTCATTTGTGAAAAACGAGGGGTTTTTCAACTGGGGCCATGGCGATGGGTTAGCAGTGATCCATTCGGAATTTTTTCAATTCAGCGAACGTGTAGCAGTGCCCAAAGCATGGTGGTTTATCCTCCTCTGGCTTCCTTATCAGAGGTGCTATTTCTGTATGGGAAGCAGAGCGGAGATTTGCACCCCTTGAATCAGCCTTTATTGGCAGAAAGTATCCAGGCAACCCAAACAAGGATCTACCAACCCGGCGACCCATTGCGTCGAATTCATTGGCGAACAACCGCACGTAAGGAGAATCTGTACGTTAAAACTTTTGATCCGGACGCTGTCTCGCGGGTATGGTTACTGCCTGATTTTGATGCCACAGTGCACAATGAAAGCGATTCGAAGGAGAAGGCTTGGGAGAATTCCACCGAAGAGACGATGATTTTGGTTGTTTCCGCCCTGGCAAGCCACCTCATTAAAGAACATCGAGCTGTGGGTTTATTTGTGGAAGGAAAAGGCAACCCTATTATTATGCCCCAAAGGGGTTCCGGACATCTGTGGACTCTTCTGGCGGCGTTAGCTCCGCTGCATCCCCAACCTGACATCACTTTGTCAGACACACTAACGAAGGCAGCTAAAATCATATCCCCCAATGATCTGCTGATCGCCATCACTCCTTCTGTAAGCGTTGATTGGTTGAACTTCATGGCAGAGATCAGCCACAGTCGCAGTGGTAGTGAGGCGTGGGCATTTCTTCTGGATCGGGAAAGTTTTGGGATGGAAGGGGCTGCCCATCCGGTCACAACACATGCGAATAGGCTGGGGATCCATACCCGAATGGTAAAAAAGGGGGAGGTTGAGGTGATCCCTGGCGCGATGGGTACCTTACGAAAATGGGAATACATCACCACCGGAACCGGGCGAGCAGTGGTACGCAATCGACCGCGCTTCGTGGATGAATTGGCAAGCCTGGAAACTGGAGAATAACGATGATCAACTCCAGGAGTGCGAGAGTATCCATCCAATTCAGGTCTATACTGGGAAGCCATTGGGTGGACTATTTCCTTTCCGGTGTGATGTTGTCGCTAATGGTGGTGGT
>CAYSFA010000114.1:0-10791 GCA_964430025.1 uncultured Anaerolineaceae bacterium
GCAGGATTAGGTCTGCCAGGTAAAAATGGATTAGTCTTTGCGGAAGATAATATTCAAAAAATCCTCAAAGGTGAAGTCCTGATCGAGGCATTCTCAAACGAGACACGCGAGAAAATGCTTGAAAAAAGAGTAACCCGATTGGTCAAACACGACGCGGGGGCAATGATGGTCAATATCGATGACATCGAAGCAACCGTTAAATTAGCCGGCCAACGTGGAGCATTCGACCCTATTAATGAGTTTGGCATCCCTGAGGATCGGGTAGATGCCACCGACATCAGCACCCAGTTGGCGATTGCAGCTGGAATTGAAGCCTTACGTGATGCTGGTATTCCATTGGTAATGAATTACCGCACCACCAGCAAAGGCACCTTATTGCCAAACCGCTGGATGCTACCGGAAGCGTTACAAAATGAAACCGGTATCATTTTTGGTTCAGCCTTCGCTGGGATGGAAAGATTAACCGAAGAAGCGGAGAAATATTACTCGTACCAGAATCTTGTTTCTCAAAAAAATCAGCTTGTCGACCTTCTGAGTTCACTAAATGGTACAGACAAAGCTGTTTCAGGAATGATTCAACAAAAAATTGCTGAATTAGAAAAGAATATTGAAACAAATGATTATCATTTCCACCGTCATTTTGTTTTTCGTGTCCTCGCCATGGGGCATTCCCAATTTGCGGAGCATGTTGGGGCGAAAGGACCCAACACGTACGTCAATGCTGCCTGTGCAACCACAACGCACGCATTAGCCATTGCGGAAGATTGGATTCGTGCGGGTCGCTGCCGACGTGTAATTGTGATTGCCGGTGATGATGTAACCAGTGGCAATTTAGTCAACTGGATTGGTACTGGTTTGATGGCTAGTGGCGCTGCAACTACAGAAGGCAATGTCAGAATGGCTGCCCTCCCATTTGATCGCCGCCGTAACGGCATGATCATGGGGATGGGTGCAGCGGCTTTGGTAGTCGAAGCGGAAGATGCGGTTCGTGAACGCGGGATGCGAGGAATCTGCGAAGTACTTGCCAGTCAGATCGCCAACTCTGCTTTCCACGGCACTCGCCTGGACGTTCCGCATGTCAGTGAGGTGATGCAGCGGGTTATTCGCCAGGCAGAACAACGTTTTGGTATCAACCGCAATGAAATCGCCAACCGCACCGTCTTCGTCTCGCACGAAACCTACACGCCTGCACGAGGGGGAAGCGCTGCAGCAGAAATTCGGGCTTTACGAGACACCTTTGGAGACCAGGCTAACAAAGTGATCATTGCCAACACCAAAGGTTTTACGGGACATACGATGGGCGTAGGTGTGGAGGATGTAATCGCCGTAAAAGCGCTGGAACACAGCATGGTTCCTCCGATTGCTCACTTTGATAAAGATTTCGAGCCTGATCCTGATCTGGGAGATCTTAACCTCTCTCGAGGTGGGCATTATCCGGTGGAATTTTCATTAAGGCTAGGTGCAGGGTTTGGTTCCCAGATCGCCATGACATTGCTGCGAAAAGTGACCGGTGTGGGTGAAAGAGTTAATCAGAAGAAATATCAGGAATGGCTTGCAGCTGTTTCTGGATACCAATCACCGGAATTAGAAGTTATTCAACACAACTTAAGGGTAAAACACATTGGTGCACCGCAAGTAAAACCTTACCAATCAAAATGGGAATTTGGAACAGGTCCGCTTGGTTGGGCAAGTGAGGAACCAAACCATGATTCCCAACCAGAACCGATCAATTTGACTTCACAGGAACCTCTAGAAAGACAAAGCGAAGAAACTATAGTTGAGACAAAACCAACCGGTGGTTCCCATCCTCAGGGTGATGAAATCACAGACACTGTTTTGGGAATGGTCAGTGAAAAGACTGGTTATCCGGTTGAAATGCTCGATCTGGAATTAGATCTGGAAGCCGATTTAGGCGTTGATACAGTCAAACAAGCTGAGTTATTCCGGTCTATACGCGAAAAATATGGTATCCCAAGACGTGAAGATCTACGTCTTTCTGATTACAACACACTCGAAAAGGTGATTCAATTTGTTGTGGATTCAAAATCAGAAAAGGATGATCAATCTTTAGCTAAACCCACAGAACCTGATAAGGTTGAAGAACCGAACGAGGAAAATGATGTTCAAATCCGAAGGCGAATTCCTGTGGCTGTTTTACGCCCAAGGTTGGATTTATGCGTTTCCACTGGAATCGAACTGAATAAAGGGAGCCGGGTAGTCGTGGTACGTGATCAAGGAAAAGTATTTTCTGCTCTGGAAAAGAAATTAAAAACCCAGGAAGTGGAAGTGCTGCGTATCGATCAAAACGATTCGGAAAAAGCCATAAGTCAGATCAAAACATGGAAAGAAGCAGGGAATATTGATGGGATGTATTATCTACCCAGCCTGGATGATGAAACTCCATTCACGGAGATGACCATGCAAGTTTGGCAGGATACACTCAATTCGAAACTCCATAATCTCGCCAGTTTGGTGAGGGAATTGCCCGAGCTAAGATTCTTGATTGCTGCCACCAATATGGATGGACTGCATGGACTATCGTCCGAAGGAGCTAACAACCCAATTTCAGGAGCAACTGCCGGTTTCACCAAAGCAATTGCTCGTGAACGAGAAGGATTATTAGTCAAAGTAATCGACTTTGACAAAAACGAAAAACCTACGGGGATGGCTGCCAAATTAACGGATGAGACTCTGTTTGATCCTGCTGTTATGGAAGTAGGATATGAAGGCAACCAACGTTTTACTGTGGTGTTGCGGGAAAATGAACGTAACTCAGATCAAGCCGTAGATTTGAAAGAAGGATCAGTATTTTTAGTAAGTGGAGGTACTGGTGGCATTACTGCCCCTATCCTGGAAGATTTAGCCCGATCAACAAAAGGTCATTTCTATCTTTTAGCCCGTACAGAATTACCAGAAAGAGATAACCCTGAGCTAGCAATGTTGAAGAGCGACCCTGAGGGATTGAAATTTGCAGTTTTACAACGATTATCTAAAACTGGGGAAAAAGCCACTCCAGCTATCATCAACAAGGAAATCGCCGGGCTAGAACGGGCAGCCGCCACCATTAAAACGATGGAGTTAATCCAATCTCTCGGTGGAAAAGCCACCTATCTGGTTTGTGATGTTACGAATGAAGAAGCTGTAGACAAAGTGGTAAAACAGGCTGTCAAAGCGGAAAAACGAGTGGATGTGCTCCTGCATGCTGCTGGTATAGAAAAAAGCAGGAAACTGGATACCAAAACAGAGGATGAATTCAGGCAGATTGTGGATGTTAAAGCGACTGGTTTTTTCAATCTTTTCAAAGCATTGGAACGAAGCAAAAAACTCCCAAAGATGATCGTCAATTTCAGTTCGGTGGCGGGCCGTTTTGGAAATTCTGGTCAGACGGATTACAGCGCAGCCAACGACCTACTCAGCCGATTAAATTCCAACTTCAAACACCATTATCCCGCGATCCAGATGATTACCCTCGATTGGGGAGCCTGGGCTGAAGTGGGTATGGCCAGCCGTGGATATATTCCTGAAATTATGAAAAGAGCTGGCATAGACATGTTGAACCCAACAGAAGCAGCCACTTTTGTGCGAGAGGAATTATCTGCTGGAAGTCAGGGCGAAATCATCGTCGCCGGAAGTTTGGGGTTGTTGGAACAACAACAGGATTTAACTGCCGGTTTGGATCTGGAAAAAGCAAACCAGGCATTAACCAGCGGGAAGCCAATCCATCAAATGCTTAGTCGTGCCACTGGGTTTAACTTGCTGGAAGGCTTGCTTTTGGAAGCAGAGTTGGATCCCAGCCAGGAAGCATTCCTGCGTGATCATAGCCTCAATGGAACTCCCCTGCTGCCTGGGGTAATGGGAATCGAAGGGTTTTCCGTCGCAGCCAAACATGTTGCTTCTACATTGGGATCCGCAAATGATGGTTTCCGGGTGGATCGATTGGAAAACATTCAATTTCTCACTCCTTTCAAATTCTATCGTAATGAAGCACGTAAAATTACCTGGAAAGCTCAGGTAGTCCGGGAAAAAGAAGGTCTGGTTGCATTTGTAAGTCTTGAATCTGATTTGGTTAGAGCTTTAAGCCGCACTGACCATATGGTTCATTTCTCCGGTCAGGTACATTTATCTCCGGAAAAATCGGCAATGATTTCTACCAAAGGCGAAGCACCCCATTGGAATGGAGCCTACACGTTAGAAGCTAAAGATATTTACAAGTTGTACTTTCATGGACCAGCTTTCCAGGTTCTTGAAGGCGTTCAAGTTGATGGTGGATTGATTTTGGGAAAACTGAACCGGCAAATCCCTTCCTTATCGAAGACTACCTCATCCGACGTAAGTATTCCAGTTCTAGTGGAATTATGTCTGCAGACAGCCGGGATTTGGGAGATCGGAAAAGCTGAAACACTCAGTTTACCCAAATCGATTGGAGCTTTGCGCATTTTCAATAACAAAGTGAACGGCTTACCAATATTTGCAGAGGTCAACCCAAGAACCAATGAAGATGGGGTGATGGTTTTCGATGCTCGAGTTCTGGATGGTAATGGTCAGGTTTTCCTTGAAATGGAGAATTATCGTACTTCCCAATTGCCTTATGAATTGGAAAAATCACTATTAGAACCCATTAAAGCATTGATAAAGTAGGATTTTAAGATACCAGTCATGGGGCAAAAGCCCCATGACTGGTAGAGATCCATATGGACCCGAAAATTTACTGGAAACTTCACCGCTTGCAAGACACTCCGGATGACCAAAGCTGGTTATCTGCAAGTGAACTGGAACAATATCAACGATTTAGATTTCCAAAACGCCAGAAAGAATGGTTGGCTGGAAGATTTGTCGGGAAATCTTTACTAAAAGCATTAGTATTTGAAGCAGAACCAATTTTATTAGATCAATTAACTATCCAGAATGAGCCAGGGGGAACACCTTTTATCCGATACGATCAAAACCGCCTGAATGGCTCTCTTTCTCTCAGTCATCGGGAGTTGTTTTCAGCAGCCGCCTGGTGTGATGATGAGGAAGTAAGCATTGGGATTGACCTGGAAGTTATAGAAACGAAATCAACAGGTTTTATTGAAGATTATTTTTCGAAGGAAGAGTCGAAATCGGTTTTATCTTTACCCGTAGAGCAACGTGATCTGGCAGCTTCCCTGTTGTGGAGTGGAAAAGAAGCTGTTCTCAAAGCTTTGAAAATGGGTTTGAGAATCGATACCCGGAAATTGATATTCGAGTTACCAGAAATCCAACAGAAAGAAAGTTGGAGCAGGCTCACAATCCTGGTATCCCCAGGGGGAGCGGAAAATATCCAATTATTTTGGAAATGCATGGATAACATGATCATTTCTCTGGCTATTAAATCAGAAAAGCAGGAGTATAAATTCTCACCTGCTTCTATTTGTCAAATATTTTGAATTATTAAATTTAGGCAGGTGGGTAATACATCCGGAAAGAGTCTGGAAGTATGACTCCTTGAATTAACAGACTTTGTACTCTTGCCTGATAGGCTGCTCCTTTAAGGATCTCGGTAGCGACATCAACCACCTTACGATTTTCTACCGGTTCTAAGGCTGATCCATTAACCCACTGGTTGAAAACCCCCATGGCTGGACCACACCAGACCTGATAATCCATCTCCCTGCCCTCTTCCCCAACAACTGACCAGCGTGAGGACAATCCCAGGTACCAGCGGAAGATTAAGGCTAATTTGTGGTGGGAATCGGTAAAAGCTCGTTCCAGATTTTTCTGGTCACGTTCTTTGAAAAATTGTTGGGTTTCCTCCCATACTTCATCAAGACTTCTTCTAAAGATAGTTTTTTCAATTTTTTCTCGATCCACCAAAGGGATCTCTTCCAGAGAATTGTACTTAGTGTAAAGGTCATACAAGCGTGATGCCCTCATGGCAAACATGGTTCCGCGTTTCAGGACTTGAACCCGTACCCCCATTTCAAACATATCTGCTGCAGGTGCCATGATGACTTCCGCCATATCCGTCTGTGCAAGCAGGTTTCTCGTATGCCGGGATACCCCGGATTCGACGCAAGCCTGGTTGATTGACCCGGTGACAACATAGGCAGCTCCCATCATAAAGGCAGCCAATGCCGAGGAAGGTGTGCTAATACCACCCGCTGCCCCAATCCGGACTGGCTGGGGGTAGTTCATCTCCCGTTGTACCGCATCACGCACGGCCAGCATGGTGGGCATCAACCCAACCAATGGGCGATTATCAGTGTGCCCACCCGAGTCGGCTTCGACGGTGATGTCATCAGCCATGGATACTTCCTTTGCCATCTCAGCTTGTTCCGGGGTTATTTTTCCATCAGACAATAATTGGTTAATCAGGTCTTGAGGAGCTGGCAGCATGAACTTTCTGGCAACTTCCTTGCGGGAGATTTTGGCAATGATTCGATTATTGATCTGGATACTGCCATCAGATTTTCTGGTTAACCCGGCTACACGAAAATGAGCCAATGCATACGTTAAGTCCATATAAGCCGAAGCTTCAAGAACCTTGACCCCCATTTTGAGATAAAGTTCTGCTAAGTGACGTTCCAACAATGGCTCGTTTGGGCTGTGGATGAGATTCACCGCGAAAGGCCCCGTCGGTAATTGTTGTTGAATAGCTTGAATAGCAGCTTCGATTCTGGCTGGGGGTAAACCCGCCGAACCAAACGACCCCATGAACCCGGCTTTGCCCAAACTTACGACCAAATCCACCGATGATATGCCATTCGCCATTGCTCCGGCATAATAGGCATAATTGGTTCCATAGGTTTTCATAAAGCTCGGATCACCAAAGGAATCCATGGGCATCGGAGGAACATAGGCTAAACGACCTGATTGAACCTTACCATTGGTAGTAGTGGATTTAAAACCATTCTGAGTCGTTAAGTAAATTCTCGAATCATTATTTACCACCCAGATTGGTTGTTCGAATTGTAAGAGGAGATCTTGGATTCCTTCTTTTGATTGTATTAAGTCATCAGCACGTCCAATCCATGGGAGTGATTCGAAAGTTTTAGCCGTGAGTTTTGAGTTATGAAAAATAAATTCTTGCATGTGAAATCCTTTGATCTTAGGAGTCGTCAGTCACAAGGGTTATAACACATATTTTGCGAGATGGTTACTTGTTAATTTAGGTCGCCATCTTGATCAGTTTTTGTAAGTCCCCTACTGCTTCGAGACCTGCATATTTTCCATTATCGTCAAATTCAATTTCACCTGATTTGAGATTCGCCAAACGAATATGAATCTTAGCATTTAATGTCTCTGCAATTCTTCTCCCCATTCCTTCAGGTATTGGTGCCTGTAGCAAAGCTCCTTCTGCCTGAGTGGCGCTAATTTCAAGCCAATGAGTGCGATTTCGCAATTGCCAAAAAACATGTTGTTGGTCCACTGACAGATTTAGTATTCGACTATTGGTGTAGGTGGCTTAGCGATGCAATTTTTACAGCTTTCCATATCAGTATAACCCTATTTCGTCGGCTTGATTTCGGCGTAGGGATTGTATAATTTGGTGGATATAGTTTATCTACCTCAGAATCATAGTTCAGGAAAGGTGTATTCGGAACAGCAAACAATATCTCATTACCCTTGCTTGATAAGATATTGTTTGCTGTCCTTTGAATAACCCTAGCTCGCCCGCGTCCACAATCATGCGGGTCTTGTGGCCGTGGGGAGGATCACCTGGTAATCGAGGAACTTGCCGTCGATCAGTTGTGAAAGGATTTCACTTCAGTCATTTCTTTATTAAAGCAACATGATAAGGGAATAATTCTGCTTCCATGATTCCTTCCGCAACGGAAGGGTCATTTTTCATAATCGTGAATGCCTCATCTTCCGATTCAACTTCCAAGATTACGATGCCAAATGTCTTTTCATCCAACCCCGAAGTTTTCCCTGCTAAAATAAGTTTTCCTTCTGTAAGTAACTTCTGTAATTTTGCAAAGTGTCGATCTATGATTTTATCTTCTTTTTCTGTCCAGTTATCCGCATTTAATAAAGGTGGAATTAACTTTAGAACGTAGATAAACTGCTTTTTCTCATCCGTCATCGTTTCTACCTCTTTCTTGACGTTTGTTGCGTGTCAAGCATATTCGACCACTTTTCATGTTATTTGGCTCCCACAGCAGACGGGCCAAAAATCACATACCTGGATTCCACGTCTGTTATATTTTGCCAACAAATTCACCCTGGAAGGGTGATTGTTGTGGCTGAACTCATTTAAGTTTAGCATCTTATCCTCCATGATCCAGCGATTTTAGCGATCCATCTCATAAATACGGATGAAGAAAATGATTTTTCTCCGCCTTGTTTACATACAAACAACAGATTTGAACATAAAAACGTGTTTTATCAGGAAAGACAATTTGCATAGATCTCTTGATAAGGGTATTTTTTTGAGATACTAATCAAATCTCACATCCTTTCGAAATTCAAAGTTTTCTCTACCTTTTTTAATCATTTTATTGTATAGTAATGATCATGGCCAAAGAAATTCTATTAATTGACGACGATGCCCTCTTGCGGCGAAGTCTGGCATTCAATCTCGAGCAAGCAGGCTACGACACACGAACTGCAGCCAATGCGGAAGATGGGATCGCCATGATCGAACAAAAACGACCCGATCTGGTGTTGTTGGATATCAACTTGCCAGGGATAGACGGTCTAGACGCCTTGAAACTTATTCATAATCAATTGAGCCTGCCTGTCATCATGCTGACTGCACGGCGACGGGAGTTGGATGAAGTACTTGGATTGGAGTTAGGGGCAGATGATTATGTAACCAAACCTTTCGATTTCAACGTTCTTCTCGCCCATGTCAAAGCGGTCCTTCGCCGTGTGCAATCGCTGGAGGAAATCCCATCCAAATCGAGTGAAGAAATCCAAATAGGCGAACTTTGTATTAATCCTGAAGCTCATATCGTCCGATTTAAAGAGAAAACACTTGATCTCTCCCCCCGGGAATTTGATCTGCTTTACACACTTGCTCGTTCCCCCAATCAGGTACTTTCTACCGATGAAATCCTTTCTCGAGTTTGGGGTGCTGAGTTTATTGGTCAGCCACAAGTTGTTTATGTTCACATCCGCTGGTTAAGAGAAAAATTGGAAGAAACGCCCAACAAACCTCAACATATTCTTACCATCAGGGGTGTTGGTTATAAATATCAGCCATGAAAGGCTAGCTTTTGAAGAGTTTACGGAAACGTTTAATCTTGAATACCCTGGTTCCCCTGTTAGTGATCATCCCTGTTTCCGGGATCCTGATTACTTACCTGTTGGAAACCCAGATATTTCTCGGCAATCTTACCAATGAATTGACTCGTCAGGCAGTGCTTGTGGCAGACACCGCCAGTGCTTACCTGGAGATCTGGCAGGATCCAATTCGTGCACAGGCATTTGTCACCCGCATCAGTCCACGCTTGACTGCAAAAGTGATGTTATTGGATCCGGAAGGAAGGTTGATCGTCTCCTCTGACCCCGAAGATTCCTTTTTGATCGGTCAGGTATTCAACGTGCCAGATGCGGAGCTTCTCAGTGCGAATGATTTGCCTGCCGAAGTGACCGTAGACCAACGAAAAGTAACAGATATCATTGTGCCGGTTTATTCTAATACTAGCGTAGGGCTGATTGGCTTTGTGCGCCTGGCGAACCCTCTGGCGAATATTTACGAACGCTCACAGACTTTGCGCCAAGTAATGATTTTTGTGCTGGTTGGTGGATTATTGATAGGGATACTGCTAAGTTGGATCCTGGCTCGTGATCTTGGAAAACCCATTCGTCAGACCACCGATGCCGCTTATCGGCTTGCCAGTGGCAGTAATCCCCAACCCCTACCCGAAGGCGGGTTGGAGGAAACAAGAATGCTGCAACGCGCATTCAACACTCTGGTGGTACGCCTTCAAACCTTTGAAACCAGCCGAAAACGATTGTTGGCAAATCTGGTTCACGAATTGGGTAGGCCACTTGGGGCTCTCCGCTCGGCAACACAAGCATTATTAGGAGGTGCCGACAAAGATCCTCAACTGCGACAAGAATTGGTGCAGGGAATGGATGATGAGTTGGTGCGATTACAAGGATTATTGAACGAACTCGCCCATTTGCATGAACAGGTATTAGGAAGTCTGGACCTCGATATCAAACCAGTCAAAATCCGCCCCTGGATTGAGTCTCTCCTTCCCACATGGCAAAGGCTCGCGTATGACAAACACATCCATTGGGAAACGAAGTTTGATCCATCCACTCCAATAGAAGCAAACTTTGACCCGGATCGAATGGCTCAGGTTCTTGAGAACCTATTTAGTAATGCAATCCGTTACAACCCACCTGGAGGAAATATCTGGTTATCTACCATTGAGAGCGATGGTGGATGGCAAGTCATTATTAAGGATGATGGACCAGGAGTGGATGATGATGAAGCAGAAAAGATTTTTGAACCTTTCCAGCGAGGAAAGGCTTCTCAAAAATTACCGGAGGGCATGGGATTAGGACTGTCCATCTCCCGTGATCTCGTGAGAGCTCACCATGGGGAATTGACTTTTGTCAGTGAAGGTGATAATGGAAGTAGTTTTATCGTCTGGGTACCTATCGATCCGCTTTCTCTGGTAGAAGAGTGATTACATTCTGTTAATAGAGAAAATCAAGGTGGGAAATTAATTGATTTGAATTTCATCTTTTGCTAGAATAAGTTTTATGTAATTCCCCATTCTAGAAAGTGAGTACATCATGAATATCATTGTCATCGGTGCAGGAGCAGCAGGATTAACCTGTGCGGCAACATTGGCAAAATCAGGGCAT
>CAYSFA010000115.1:0-10764 GCA_964430025.1 uncultured Anaerolineaceae bacterium
ACTCCCACTCGATCGTCGCGGGGGGCTTGGAGGTCACATCATACACCACGCGGTTCACTCCGCTCACCTCGTTCACGATGCGGTTGGCGGCGCGAGCCAGCAGGTCGTAATCCAGCCTGGCCCAGTCGGCGGTCATGAAGTCGTCGGTGGCGACGGCGCGCAGGGCGATGGCTTCCTGGTAGGTGCGCGCATCCCCCATCACGCCCACCGAGCGCACCGGAAGCAGCACGGCAAAAGCCTGGGCAATGCCGGGTTCGTCCAATTTCTTCCTTTTGCCTAGCAAACCTGCTTTGGTGAGTTCCTCGGTGAAGATGGCGTCCGCAGCCCGCAGGGTCGCCAGGCGTTCCATGGTGATCTCCCCCAGGCATCGCACGGCCAGGCCGGGACCCGGGAAGGGCTGCCGCCAGACTAACTCCACGGGTAATCCCAAGGCCTCTCCTACAGCACGTACTTCATCTTTGAATAAATAACGCAGCGGTTCGACCAGCTCAAAGGAGAGATCCTCCGGCAGACCGCCGACGTTATGATGCGATTTTATTTTATGCCCTTTGTTTCTGTCAGGTGCGCTGGACTCGATCACGTCCGGGTAGATAGTCCCCTGCACCAGAAAACGTGGCTTGCCAACAGTCAGGGAAGCCTGCTCGAAGACTCTTATAAACGTGCTGCCAATTGCTCGACGCTTGGCTTCGGGATCAGTGACCCCGTCCAATGCGTCCATAAAATCCTCGATGGCATCCACGGTGTGCATCTCGACTCCCAGGTTGGCATTAAAGGCGATCTCCACTTGATGGCGTTCGTCCTGGCGCAAAAGGCCATGATCGACAAATACCGCCACCAATTGGTCGCCTATGGCATGGTGCACCAATGCCGCTGCTACGCTCGAATCGACCCCGCCGCTGACCCCCACCAGCACGCGTTCATTCCCCACCTGCGCGCGGATGCGTTCCACGCTCTGCTCAATAATTGACTCAGCTGTCCAGGTAGGTTGTGCCCCACAGATCTCCACCGCAAAACGGCGGATCATCTCCACCCCAATCGGGGTATGGCGCACTTCCGGGTGGAATTGCACACCGAAATAATTACGACGCAGATCCCCCATCGCCGCATATGGGCTGTTACGGCTGGTAGCCAGCCTCACAAAACCCTGCGGTAACACTTCCAGCCGGTCGCCATGCGACATCCACACCGGATAATCACCCACCTCCATCAAGGGGTTGGGTTCGACCACCGAAATCTCCGCCATGCCGTACTCACGCTCCTGCGAAGGAGCCACCTTGCCACCCAGCGCAACCGTGATGGCCTGCATCCCGTAGCAAATCCCCAGGATCGGCAAACCGGATGCCAGCACGTATTCCGGCACAAAAGGCGCGCCTTCGTCATAGGCCGAGTTGGGTCCGCCAGAGAGGATGAACCCTTTCGGTTGCAACGCCAGCACCTGTTCTTCCGGGGCATCCCAGGGGAACATCTCGGCATACACCTGTACTTCGCGTACCCGCCGGGTGATCAGCTGGCTGTATTGCGAGCCAAAATCGAGCACAACGATTGCATCACTCATCGCCATTACTCAGCAAATACGATTTTGCCGTCATCCATGCTGGTAATGATCACCAAGGATTCGATCGGGACTTTCAACACCGAAAGTTTTTGGCGTCCACCTTCGAAAATTTTCTCCACCAGCGTGCCGATCCCCACTAATTTGGCACCAGCTGCCAGGGTCAGGCGTACCAACCCCTGAATGGTGTTCCCGGAAGCCAAAAAGTCATCGATAATCAACACTTTTTCACCACGTGCGATGTATTCGGGCGAAACGATCAGCTCTACCAGGCGACCCTTGGTGTGGGAAGGAGCGGTGGTCAGGTAAACCGTATCCGGCATGGTGATCGGCTTGGTCTTGCGGGCATATACCACCGGAATCCCGAGGTATTTGGCAGCCATCACGGCCGGCGCAATCCCGGAGATTTCCGCGGTCAGCACCTTGGTGGCACCCACCTTGGCAAAGCGGTTTGCCAGTTCCTGCCCACAGGCGTCCATTAAGGTTGGGTCAACTTGATGGTTGATAAAACCATCCACTTTCAAAATACCGCCCCCCAGGTTCGCCCCTTTTTCGATGATCATATCTTTCAATAACTGCATGAGAACTCCTTACTTTAAAAAGAAAAACTTAGCGATGTGCCAGTTCATTTAATTGTACAGGGAAACAGGGTGGTAAATTGCCAAAACAGGCTACCAAAATTTTACCAGTTATTTAGTGGTCTAAACAGGTTGTTTTCTTAAAGATTTCAGCCAGTGCTCGGTTTGTTTGGGATGCGTGAAACACAGCACTTGCAGGTGGGCATGGTGCGGTTCTTTAAAGGCTTTGGGATAGTTTGCCCGTTGTTTCCGGCGCGACTTCAACAACCACAAAAACAAGGAATCGCGTGAGAGAAAATTATCGCGGAATCGTTCGTAGTTGCCATTCCATAACTCGACCTTCAGAAAAGCCCGTTGCAAGGAACGAATGAGAAGCCTGAAGAAAATTGGCAATAATGGGTAGTCCAGCCAGATGACAGTATCCGCGCGTGGCCAGATCAGGTCGCGCACCTGGCTGTAATTGCCATCCGTGATCCAGCATTCCTGCTGGGTGAGTGAGTCAAGTTCTACGCGGATTTCCTGCCAGGGTTTCTCGGTCCAGCCGGGCATCCAATGCATCGCATCCAGCTCAATCACCGGCATTTCAAGAGCATCACCCAATAGCTGTGCCAGGGTAGTTTTCCCGCTCCCGGTAGCGCCAATAATGGCGATTCGCTTGCCAGGGGGTGGAAAGGCAGTTTTATTTATGGTTGAGTGGGTTTGTGGCATTCCTAGACTCCAGGTTGATTTTACCCGGAGAGTATGGAGGAGACTATGGCTTTAAGACCAGCTTTTATTCCTACGATTGGTCGGATTATTGTTTCTCCTCGAATTCAACCTCGTTATATTGCTTTACTGCCGCGTCCAGCACGGTGGAATTCGAATTCACCAGGTGCTGATCAAAGAACCCGATCAGAAAATCGTTGAACAGGCTGATTTCTCGCTCGGCTTTGATCGGCCCTTTCAATCCCAGCATTGAGCCCAGTGGAGAATAGAGCGAGATATCCGAAAAATCATAATGTTGGGTGCCTAGGATGTTCATACGTTGGGCACCGGCAGGTTGGTTTTCCCACAGTTGATTGTTCAACGTGAGGTTGGGTTCGCGTAACCAGTTCTCGGAGAACATATTTAAGGAAGGCTGGCTCAGTCCACTGGCTGGCATGGTGCGGTCATAGGGCACCAACCACGGGTCTTCCCCCACCACCGCTTTACAACGATCATCCTGCCAGCAGGTCTGCAGCACGGCGCCTCCCCCGGTGGAATGCCCGATCATCCCAATGCGCGAAGTGTCGAGGTAGCCCTGGAAGATGGAGATGATCTCGCCGGATTGAAGGCGTTCGATCTGATCGAGCGTGAAGACCAGATCCCCGACCCAACTTTGCCCGAGGATGGTTGTGGCCGTCTCATATTCTTCTTTGTTTTCACTCTTGGGTAATGCACCTGGTTTATTGTAGATTCTCGTTCCATCCGGGTAAACCGTCACCACCGCCCCGTAGGCATGCTCGGCTGCGAAAACGATATAGCCATGCGAAGCGAGTGCTTCCATCTGGGCGGTATTCTGGTAACGCATCCCGTTCCAGCCGTGCGAAAAAACCAGCACCGGCCACTGGTCAAAGCAGGTCGCGATGGGAGCGTTCAGCAGGCTGTTGGTGGTTGCATGCTGGAAATGATTGAGAAAAAAACCCGGAAAGCCAAAACTGGACGCCATCGCCTGGGCATCGATCACGCCATCCGGCAGGTAGGGAACGGGCTCGCCTTCCTGCCCGGCGGTGGCAGGGTACCACACCTGCACCATCACCCGGCGCGGCTCGCTGGGCGGATCAGCATACACCAGGTCGGGATCTGCGCTGTAGGTTTCCAGGCGATCCTCATCCACCCAGTGGAAAGAGGTGGTGCCGACCGCATAGGGTCCAGTTGTGGTGGGGAAGGTTGGTACGGGCAACACGATTGGCAAGGCTGCACCGATGAGTAATACGATTAAGCTAATCACTGTAATAATTTTTGGTATACGAAACTCCGGGTGGGTGATCTTGCGGAATCCGACATAAATCAAACCAAGTGCCAGCCCATAGAGCGGAATCATCTGCCAGCGCACACCTTCGAAGAAGAGGTGGTAGGAGAAAGCCAAAAGGCTCAAGCTGGGTAACAGGTAAAGCCAGGAGGGTTTCTTTAATTGAATTAGGAACAAAATTAAAGAAATGATTGTTATTGTCAGAATGATTATTTCAAATAAGCGCATGCATCACCCCAAGATTGAATTCTTCGATTAGTTATCCTTGATAATCTTTTCCAACATTTCAATAAGGCTTGGTATATCCTTCTGAATGGTTTGCCATATAATTTCCTCATCCAGCCTGTAGTACTCGTGAATCAGCACATTTCTGGTGCCCTGGATCTTTCCCCATGGAATTTCAGGATAACTATCTTTTATCTCAATCGGTAAGGCTCTAACGGCTTCCCCTAATGTTGTTAACTCAAACGCAACCGCTCGAATTGTTCTTGGGTCATCAAGAAATGCATCATAACTTAACCCCGATGTAAACTCATTAATGTTGTAACCACAGGTAAGCATATCCTGAATTCGGGTCTGCCAATCTCTAGGCGACAAGGATCGCCCCCTGCAACACCTCTTCCTTAATATGGTTTTTCAGCGATCTTTTTGTCCCCAGATCGACTTTACATCCAAGAATTGATTCTAACTTTTGCTGTAATTCTATAAATTCAAACAAACCTATTGGTCGATTAAATTCAGCCAACAAGTCAACATCGCTATCAGGACGCGCCTCGTTTCGTGCTGTAGAGCCAAACAAATAGAGAGACTTTATCCCATATTGCTCAATTAGGAACTTGTTATGTTTAAGAGTATTCAATACTTCATCACGCTTCATATGCTATAGGATAACGAAACATTTATTCTTTGTCAATTAATTTTCTGGATCAGGGAGATGTTATGGAATGAAATAGTCCAAACTGTGTTATTTGTGGTTTCTAGATGGACTATGATGAGGGTAACTGAGAAAAGGAATACTTGGTGCGTTGTCGCAGATGCCCTTCAGGGTACACTTAGAGATAGTCATAATACTATCGAATAAAACCAGATTTCCTTCAACCCAAAAACCAAAAGTGCGTCGCACCTAGTATAAAAAACTTCGAGGTCTTAAATTCAGGTGCATCGCACTTCTGGATTCGTGCTAGACAATCTCTTCCACCAAGGTAGAGGGTAGTTATTAATCCCCAAGTGCAACGCACCAATCTCTTCAGATGAATCGCACTTCCGTCCTTGGTTTTTTAATCCACTTCATAAATTCCCATCCAAACAATATCCATCCAATTCCAAAAAACAAGGAAGAGAATCCAAAGACAAAAGCCGATTCGAATAATTCATGTATGGGTGGAAATAATAAAAGTAGGGGAAAAGCAATTAAAAGAAAAGGAAAAAATTGATTAAATGAAATATGTTTTTTCCATAACATAATAACCCCAATGAATAGCATCCCAATGGAAATAAAATACAAACCAAAATTCGATATTTTAGGTACCGGACCACTGAACATGACAGAAATTGTATTGATAATTTTAAATAGCGCAGCAATTAGAATTGGTACACAAAGCAACAAAGGAACTAACCGATTCTGATTATTAAAATAAATGATAAGCCCTAACAAGCCAATAAAGAATATGATGTAAACGAAAAAATCAGCGTACCAAGGAATAATTCCGATGATTCTGCTAGCTTCAGAGGTAAGTGACAATGAAGAATTTCTTAGTAAATTTAATCCTATCAAAAGTAAATTGTAGGAACCAAACAAAATAAAAATGTTTGCCGATAGTTTAGTAAATTTTTTCTCTCGCATCGGGGAACCTCCCGTAATATAAAAATTGATCAAAGAAATTAGATAATCAGCGATTAGCCACACCCAAAATCTAAGAACTTTCTTTTCCCGAATTTTTATTTTGTATTCTTCTGAAATCAGCAAGTTGATCTCGGATAAGTACTGATTTCTGAATTGCTTCGGGAATAGAAGTAAAAGATATCTGTATACGTTTAGCAAAGCTTCATTCCTTTTCAATGAAAATCTATTAGTGTGAAAATTTTTTCTTCTGGATGGCGATGGTTAATGTGTTATTTAGTCTTTCCAATTCTGCATTGAGGACTTCTCTTCCGAACGGAGTAATGGAATAATACCGCCTTGTTTGCCTGGATGGTTCAGTTGAATCCTCGTCAGTTTTTTCTACTTCCGTAATAAATTTCAACTCTACTAATTTATTGATTGTGCCATATAAAGCCCCTGGTCCCAAATTAATGGTGTGGTTGGAAATTTCTTCTATTTCTTTCTTTATGGCATAACCATGTTTTTCACCATCCAGAAGAGATAACAGGATGTGAAACATAGACTGTGTCAGTGGCAGGTAGTTATTAATATCATTCATAAAAAAACCCTCTTAATTTGTGTAGTGACAAATTTTGATATAACAATTATTGATATATCATATTTTGATATAGTGTATATTATTAAATTATAGGTGTCAATAACCAAATTGGGAAAACCACTCGAAATTAGGAAGAAAATCAAAAAATACTTGGGAAAAAGGCAGGTTGTCGCAGATACCTTTTAAGATACACCTAGGGATCGTCATAATACTTTTGATTGGAGAATGAAGATTGAGAATCAAGATACCATAAGTGCGTCGCATCGGTCTTCAGATCTCGAGGTATTAAGTTCAGGAGCAACTTAAAGTTCGTAAACAGAAAATCTGGACTCGTGTAAAACAATCTTTTCCGTTCAGATGGATGAGGATTTTTATTTCCAGGTGTAATTTTGCCAAATCATATAATAAAATACGTCCAAATCATATAACAAAATACGTCCAAATTGTATAACAAAACACGTCCAAATTATATAATGGTGATAAAATAGGTATAACAATTTTTAGTTCAATCTTTATGGAGAGAACAATCATGGCGCGAAATTATATACCTCGAATAGCCGATTTAATCCTGAAAGAAAAATTAGAAACCTCTGGTGCTGTTTGGATTCGAGGGCCAAAATGGTGTGGAAAAACCTGGACGGCCAAACAACAAGCCAGAAGTTCTCTAATGATGCAGGACCCAGACCAAACACTTAATTATTTGCGGACTGCGGGGGTAAAACCCTCATTATTGTTAGAAGGAGATACACCACGTCTTTTGGATGAATGGCAAATGGCTCCGGTTTTATGGGATGCTGTTAGATATGCCGTCGATATTCGTGCTGAAAATGGTCAATTCATTTTAACAGGATCAACTCTTCCATTAGATGATGAAGTTAAGCATACTGGAACAGGACGTATTACGAGAATGTTAATGCGTCCGATGAGCCTATTTGAGTCTGGGGAATCTACTGGACAAGTATCATTAAACGAGTTGTTTAATGGTGAAGAGCCAATTGGAAAAACAAAAATGGAAATTGAGGAATTAGCATTCGTGATGGCAAGAGGAGGATGGCCAGCAGCGATTGGTGTTTCCAATAAAATAGCATTAGCACAAGCTAATCAATACCTGGATGCTGTCGTTGATACGGACATTTCTGAGGCTGATGGGGTAAGAAGAGATCCATCCAAGGTTAGGACATTTTTGAAATCTATTGCTCGAAATATCGCCAGTACTGCTTCTTTAGAAACAATTCGAAATGATATAAAAGGAGAGGATGAAAGCCTTTCTACTTTAACGATACGATCATATATCAATGCACTCGAAAGAATTTTTGTAATCGAGGAACAACCAGCATGGGAACCTGCTTTGAGGTCAAAGACAGCAATAAGAACTTCTCCGAAAAGACATTTTGTTGATCCCTCGATTGCTGTCGCCGCTTTGGGAACAAACCCAGAAGGGCTGCTTAAGGATTTCAACACACTTGGACTATTGTTCGAATCATTATGTATACGGGATTTACGCATTTATTCTCAAAGTATCGGTGGGAATGTTTATCACTATCGTGATAAAACCGAGTTGGAAGTAGATGCTATTGTTTCACTTCATGATGGTCGTTGGGGGGCGATCGAGATAAAACTTGGTCAAAAACAAATCGAAATTGCCTCTGAAAATCTCATGAAACTAAAAGAAAAGGTAGATGAAGAGAAAATGCAACCCCCATCTTTTTTGATGGTGCTGACTGGAAATGGTTTTGCCATAAAACAAAAAAACGGGGTATTGGTTGTCCCTATTGGATGCTTAAAAAATTAATTTTATAATCCAATCGATAGCTATTTATGAATTATCCTGCCTCAAAATGAATGAGGCAGGATTTTTTTGATTGGCAATTTCCATTTTACTGGAGCGATCGAGCAATCTCCAAAACCTGTTCTTTCGTAAAACCACCACCAAATGCTGTTTCGGATGCTGAAACACTAACATGAATTCGCAACCCATTCTCTTCCCAACTAACTGCGTGGTTGAAAGAACCAAATGATCGGTAAAATCCTTGATTACCGTTAATAACCACGGAGTCTCCCTCCACAGACCAATCCTCGCCCGGATTGGCAGCTATTTCGATCAAAGGACGTATCACTATGAGTATTTCTGCAGTTCCAGGATCAGAACTTGTTGATGTATATGAAAGTCTGATTTGCTTCAAATCGGTATCATAAGTCCCATGATCAAAAACAAATCCTTCTGGTAAGATAGTAGGTGTGAGGATTGTAAAACCACTGATTATGGCTGCTTCTTCAGGATTTTTTAGATAATCCGGACGCAATTCGGATCTCGGTTCTGGTTGATAAACCAAAGCTTCAGCAATTCGAATCAATTGCTCTGGGGATGTACAAAATTCATATCGTAGATCAACACAACCATCATGCCTGAGTTCAAATTTTCTTTCCCCTTCAGTCCATCGCAAACGATAAGTACCATGGTACCCCCATTTGTAACTGGATGAACTACTGTCTGAAAAATAATTACCGACCACATATTCTCCAAAATATTCGCCCACCTTCACTTCTTGAATAGAATCCTCGGGCACACTACCATACATCGACGACATATCTCCGATCGCCTGGTACAACAATAAGTAACTACCTCCACCAATCCTTTCGTAATGAATCCAAACCTCCTCACTATCGGTTATATAAAGTTCTGAAAACTTGAATGTGTATGGATCAGCAGGAAGTTCTTTTAGATCAAATCCTACTATTCTCTCTGCCTTAGCTACCTGGCAGCTGTAGCCATTCGGATCATCTTCGCACGCAGGATCGGTGGAGGATAAACCAGCAATTTCAGGGGATATGTAATTTTCTTTGACTCCTGATTCAGTTGCTGGGATTAAGGTGACTTCAAATGTGGGTACAAAAGTAGGAGAAGCTATCGTTTCTGGATCATTAATAGGGATTTCAGTGATATCTGTGGTTACAAATAAATGTTTGATTGTCTCTGCAAACGCCTTTCCTTGCGGGGTAAAAGCGATGAAAAGAAAGACAAGAGCCAGGAGAATAGATAATCCGATGGCATACCGAACCCTATAGGATGAGATTTTCGGGAAGGTTCGTTTCTTCTCCGCATGAATCATTAACTCAGCGTACAAATTATTATAGAAATCTCCACTGATAGGAGGGACATCATATGAATTCTGAACCAACTCCTCAAACTTAATATTCACGTTTTCTCTATTCATTATTTACCTCTACCTGGCTTTTTAATCGTGCCAGTAAACGATAAGTAGATTTTTTAACAGCATCTTCACTCTTATGAAGCAAGCGAGCAATATTCGAAAAACTTAACTCTGCAATAAAACGCAAGCGCAGTAATTCCTGTTCATCTTCAGTAAGCTCTTTAATCAACGACTGAACGATTTTTGCCTGATCGGATTGGATGGAGAGAGCCACTGTGTCATTCCCATCGGCAATTAATTCAGCTTCATGGAAAGGTGTCACGGTTTTACTGCGACGAAAATGATCATTCACTTTGTTTCTTGCAATAGTGAATAACCAGGATCCAAAATTCCCATCCTGACGAAATTTTCTAAATGACTCTAACGCTGACAGAAAAGTCTGGGAGGTGATATCTTCGGCGATTTGTTTATTCCCGGTACGAGTGAAGATATAACGATAGACTGGATTTGCATATTTCTTGTAAAGCAATCCGAATTTTTTGGGATCTTTGCGAACATCAGCTATTATCTGATGTTCATCAAGATTTTCATCGGTGAAATTTGAAAACAAATGATTTACCCTTTCAGTCATTCAACTCCTTTTTTATTGTAGTTCATGACATGAATTATTTTTGAGCTCTATAGTTAAGTCGTTCCAGAGGTAAAAAAGTGACAGTGAAAATTCAAAAGGGCTTAAATGAAAAAGAGAAAGCCGAAATCGAAAAAGGTGCGTTGCACTTAGGGATTAACAACCATCGTCCATCATGGTGGAAGAGATTGTTTAACACGAATCCAGAAGTGCGCTGCACCTGAATGTGAACCCACTAGGTTTAAAGATAAGGTGCGACGCACTTTTGAATTTTGGATTGAAGGAAATCTGGTCCCATTCAAAAGTATTATGAAGATCCCTAAGTGTACCCTTAAGGGCACAGGCAACGCACCAACAAATAATCGGGGTGGGGTTTGCAGACCCCACCACAATTTTCCTCTTACTGCAATCCTTCCACAAACTTAATCAGGTCTTCTTTGGTCA
>CAYSFA010000116.1:0-10456 GCA_964430025.1 uncultured Anaerolineaceae bacterium
GAATAATTCTGGCAATTGATTGATCAATTGAAAGTTGATGGATTCAGCATATTCCCGCATCATCTATTTTTTCTTGCTTTTCCAGCATAAATCAACCATTACTCTGTGTTAAAATCACAGAAGAATGAATCAAGAATCACAATTATTCTTTCCAGAACGCAAACGTGGGATAATTCTTCATGCAATCATCCTGATATTATTAGTTGGGTTACTTGTTGCCGCTGTCTGGATGACGACTACTATCGCTGAAGGTAGTGGATTTGTCTTCATCATTATTTTTATCGTTTTATTGAGCGTGCTAATCCCGATCATTTTGTATCGTGGGTACGCGCTTTTACACGCCCGTTACATATTAGAACGAGATGGGTTGCGTCTACGGTGGGGGTTGAGAACCGAGGACATTCCCTTATCGAATATTGATTGGGTCAGACCGGCGAATGAATCAGGTTATTCTATTCAACCTCCTATATTATCGCTTCCTGGTGCTGTTTTAGGGGAACGAAATTTCGAAACTCTTGGGTCTGTAGAGTTTTTGGCGTCTGATGTTGACAAGCTCATACTTATTTCTACCCCACAAAAAACTTTCGCGATTTCCCCGCAGAATCCACGCAATTTTGAAGTCTCCTTTATGCGATCTTTTGAGATGGGTAGTTTATTCCCGATTCCTTCCCAATCTTCAAAACCAGCAGCTTTTATTCAATCAGCATTAAAAGATAAATACGCAAAATACCTTTTGCCTTTGAACATTGGATTGTTACTCCTATTGTGGTTGGTGAGTGGTTTTATCATCGTCAATAATCCGCAACTTCCGCTGGGATTCTCTTCACAGGGATTGCCATTGGAGTTAGTTCCGTCGCAACAATTATTGCTAATCCCGGTTCTGGGACTTTTTGTGTTGATCGTAAATATCATCGCTGGCCTCTTTTTCTTTCGCCAGGAAGAACATTACTTGTTAGCTTATTTGTTCTGGATCGGTGGAGTTATCACCCCGGTTCTCCTCATCATTTCTATGATTATTTTATCGACGAATGTCTGAAAGAAACCTATGCAAATCGTTGGCTCACAATTATTGATAGGATTTCTTTTTGCAGTTGGTATTTCATTTCTTTCCAATAGAATTGGTTTTCTCTCATTAAGTGGGAGTGTAGGAGCCTGCATATTAGGAACCGTGGTTTTTGGTCTGGGTGGATTACCCTGGGCAGTAGTCCTGGTTGGATTTTTCATCTCTTCCAGTGTTCTTTCAAAATTATTCAAACAAAGAAAGAAAAAATTGGAGGAAAAATTCTCTAAGGGTTCCAAACGCGATATCTGGCAAGTCTGGGCTAATGGTGGGGTAGCAGGTATTTTTGTTATTTTCCATACCATTCTTCCGGATCAGATTTGGCCGTGGTTGGCTTTTTGCGGGTCGATGGCTGCAGTAAACGCGGATACCTGGGCGACTGAAATTGGTGTATTGAGCAAGGTGCCACCCATTAATATTATCTCGGGTAAGGCGATCGAACCAGGAGCATCCGGTGGTGTTTCAGCCCTTGGGACACTTTCAGCGCTTCTGGCTGCACTTTTCATAGCTATCCTTGGCGCAGTCTTCCAATCAGAAGGTTTTGTCAATCAGACCCAATCAATCTTGCTTGTTGTGATAGTTATCTCAGTTGCAGGCTTGCTGGGGAGTCTTGTGGACTCATATTTAGGGGCAACCTTGCAGGCTATTTATTATTGTCCAAATTGCGATAAAGAAACCGAAAAACATCCTGTTCATATTTGTGGGACGAATACTGAGTACAAACGAGGAATTAAATGGCTTAATAATGATTGGGTCAATACACTTTGTGGATTGACAGGGGGAATCGCTATGATCATTTTTTCAATCATCTAAATTCTCAACCAGGAATAGATTGTTTATTTCGGGAAGAAATATTTGGGTGGTTCATCCTCGGTGATTTTTCCTAACCAAAGCGGTTGATTGGGATCATATCCCCGAAAACTGATCCAGACCAACTCACCAACAGCGGGAAGGATTCGATCGTTCTCTTTTAAGGGTACGACAGGAGCAGCCCATAATAAACCCATTTCAGGGATTGCATCAATTTTAACCTGAACCTTCATTCTTGTTTCGGGATCTTCATTCGAGATTACCACTGCCCGATATATCCCCTTAAGGATTTTCTGTGGTTTTCTTCCATTAGGTTCAAATGGCAGAATAAGATCCTCTTCGTCATTTTTTTCCACTTTGTAAGGACTGGCGAATTTTTTGTAACGATCCGTTGGTCGTAAGCCTTTCAGCCCATCACCGAATAGGAACATCTCCTGCCCATTGGGCAATTTCTTTATCACAAAATGACGGTCATATGGTGTTGACTCGTTAAAATCTGGAACCTGAAGCCAGATTTCTCCATCAATCACCAATTGAACACTCTTTTCACTCATGGTTAATCATCCAAATCCCTATTAATAATTATAGATGGAATTGGACGAAAAATAGTGTTTTATTGGTTATTGTTATTTAACTCTTCCGGATCAATTGGAAGTTTTTTTCCGCCATGCTGGCAATGGTTTCACCAATGGATAAGGAAGCAGTTGCAGCCGGGGAAGGCGCATTCAAGACATGAATCTGGTGGGTTTTCTCCACGATCTGAAAGTCATCCACTAATTTTCCATCTGTCGTTAAAGCCTGGGCACGCACCCCGGATCCCGCTGGATGAACATCTTCCATTTGCAACTCTGGAACCAGGCGTTGTAATGCCTTGACGAAGGCTGCCTTGTTAAATGAACGATACGTTTCAGAAATGCTCATCTTCCAGTATTTGAATGCCATTCGCCAGAACCCAACAAAGGTGCCGTAGGTCAACATATCCGGGATGGAGATATCGGATTTTCGATAGCCTTCTCTTTTTAACGCCAGGACAGCGTTGGGACCAGCTTCGACCCCTCCATGAATCATCCTGGTAAAATGGACCCCCAGAAATGGAAAGCGCACATCCGGAACCGGGTAAATGAGGTTTTTAACCAGATGTTCTCTCGTTGGTATCACCTCATAATACTCCCCGCGGAATGGAATGATTTGTAATCCGGGGTTGACCCCACATAGTCTGGCAATTTTGTCTGATCGTAAACCAGCGCAATTTATTAAATTTCTTGTGGTGATTTCCCCGTTTGTGGTTGTGAGGGTTATCCCTTGCGCATCATCGCTGAAACCAATCACTCTGGTATTGGTTAGAATTTCACCGTCATTGTTTTTTATAATTTTCACGTATGCCCTGGCAACGTCTTTGTAGTCCACTATCCCGGTTTGAGGGACCCATAACCCATCAATTCCATTGACATGCGGTTCATATTCCCGTAATTCCTCTGGTTTGAGTCGACGCATACCAACCAGCCCATTGGCATGTCCACGTTCTTCAAGCATATTTAATGCCGGGATTTCTGAGGGATTTGTCGCGACTACAATTTTTCCACAGCGATCATGAGCGATGTCATTGTCTTCACAAAATTTGTACATCGCTTCCCGACCGGCAACACAATTTTTAGCTTTCAAGGAACCTGGCTTGTAATACAGGCCGGAATGGATCACACCGCTATTATGTCCGGTCTGATGAGCAGCGATTTCCTGTTCGGCTTCCAGCACCACCACCGAAGCATTATATTCCCGGACTAATTTCAATGCAGTTGCCAACCCTACAATGCCTGCCCCAATGATTGCCACATCATAATGGTTTGATTTCATGCGCATTCCTCTCCCTCACCACACAAAAGAATAAAGGTAGTCTAGCAAAAAAAATCCACGAATTGAAATAATTGTAGACGATTAAAAGGTTGAAGACTCACCTTAAAGAGCTAGCTTATTGTCAACGTTATTGGATCTAAGGTTTCTTTTTGGTTTTTGAGCTTCTATCTGTTGACCGAATATAAGCTGGTGCTAAGATGAGGTGTAAAGAGCAGATTCTACCGTCCAGCATTCGGCTTCGAATTCGAGGATCCATATCTTCCAGTTCATTAGCACTGGTAATTACAGTGGGAAGTTTGGCATTATATCGGTAATTAAAAATCTGATACAGTTTTTCACGTGCCCAGGGGGTGGCGGATTGTGTTCCCAGGTCATCCAGTATCAACATAGGCGCAGTGCGCACCTGTTCAAAAAGATGATCATAGGAAGTATTGCTATTGGGGTTAAATGTTGCTCGCAAATGATCCAAAAAATCGGGGACGACAACAAATATCGGTTCTTCGCCCAATGCTAACCGGTAATTTCCGATCGCAGCCGCCAAATGAGTCTTCCCACAGCCATAATTACCAAAAAATACCAACCAACCATGGGGATCTTCGGCGTATTTATTGGCAGCATCAAAAGCACTTTCCAGGCTTCTGCGTGCTTCGGGAGATAATTTATCCTGATGGCGTAAGGTAAATGTACCAAAGGTGCTCTCGGATAATAACTCCAGGGTTGAAATGCTGCGGCGCTCTTCCCTTACCGGAGATCGAAAATCCGGAGCCAGGATTCGCACAATCGTCACAAGATCGGGATCTTGTAAGCGTGATCGAATTCTCCCCTCGATTTCAGGAAGGCCTTGATTGGTGGTGATCACCGTCGGTAGCTGGTGAACATAACGATAATTTAGAATCTGGTAGAGTTTTTCCTCTGCCCAGGGCGTTGTATTTTGGGTGCCAAGATCGTCGAGAACCAGGAGATGGATGTTGCGTATTTCTTCAAAACGCTCCTCAAAACTAGTCTCCTGAGAACCATAGGAATAGCGTAACCAATCCAGGAGATCAGGTACTGTGAGGAATAAGGTGGGGATGCCAAATTCAAGGACTTTATTTGCAATTGCTGCGGCCAGGTGAGTTTTCCCACATCCATAGGTTCCCATGAATAGCAGCCAACCAGTTGGGTTTTGAGCAAAATGAGATGCTTGATTTAGGGCAATTTGTAAGGAGGCAACTTGCTGGTCGCCCAATCCCATACGCCCTTCGGTTTTGAAATTCTCCAAAGTCATGTGAGAAAATGCTTGCAAGTTACTTAGGCGGAATAAACGTTGTTGAGATAGATGAGCTACTTTTGATTGACGGCATTCACATACCTGCATTTTTCCAAAATCAGGATGTGAGATCGGTAAATCCAGGCGGATCCATCCAATTCCACCGCAAATCGGGCATTCTGGATCGCCTAATAAATTAACTTTATCCGGTTTTGAAGAATTGTCCGAATTCTCCATCGAGGAACCTCTTTGCATCTTCTTGAGTGTCTCGTCTATCTTTTTCATCGCGCCCTCTTTCTTTCCATGATTCGAGAATCGCTTCTACATATCGCCAGCGTCTGACGTTATTTTCTATGGCAATTCGGATTGCTTGTTCAATCCAAACCATGGGATAGGTATCTTCAGCTTCCTGTAATGTTTCAGCAATCATTGGAGTAAGTGGTCCAATGTTAGCCTCATATAATTTATAAATATTGGGTCTTGTGGGTTGTAGGATAGGGGTTGGCAAATTTTCCAGGTTCCAGGCACCTTCCTGGATTGCCTTTACTGCTGCCCGACCGCGAGGAGAGTTAATGAAGAAAACGGCACTCTCCAGCTTGTTTTCATCCTGGTAAACAACCAACATTGTTTTCCGACTGATGGCTAATTCCAACCCAAGGTTCAAGTTTTCTAAGGCAATTTCCTTCGAGCTTCCTAACCCTGCAAGGAATTGAGAATTAGCAAGGAAATTATCATAGCGGATGAACTTCATCTTGCTTTCCTGCTGACCTAAAAACCAGATCGCAAACAGAGTGACTTTCAATTCATACAAGTTGTCAATCATCGGAAGCAATTTCTCAAAGAATTCAGAAGGGATGGTTGTCATTTGGCCCCCATCACTTTTGGAAAAACCAGGAAATAATTTCATCTCACCTCTGTTTGAAAGGTTGTTTATCGGATTTTGCTGCATTTTCAAACCGGGCAAGATTGTTCAGGAAAACCAGTTCAATGCCTGGGTGGGTAGGCCCATTACGATGCTTTGCAATGATAATTTCTGCAACATTCTGACGGGGATTATCCGGTTCCATGGCATCCGGGCGATGAATGAACATAACAATATCGGAATCCTGTTCAAGACTACCAGATTCACGTAAATCGGAAAGGACTGGGCGTTTATCAGCGCGTTGTTCCACCGCACGGGAGAGCTGAGCACCAACCAGAACAGGAACGTTCAATTCCCTTGCCAGCACCTTAAGATTACGGGAAATGTATGAAACTTCCTGAACTCGATTATCGGTACGCAAATCCCCGGACATCAATTGTAAATAGTCAACGATGATCAGATCCAATTGGTGCTCCATGTGTAAGCGACGGCATTTGGTTCGGAGGGATAAAGGGGTAATGGCTGGTGTATCATCCAGCCAGATATGTGTATCACTCAGCACCTCAATAGCCATGTTAAATTTTGACCATTCATCATCATGCAATTGGCCTGAGCGTAAACGCTGGGTGTCAATACCAGTTTCCTGCGCAATTAATCTTTGGATTAACTGCTCATTTGACATTTCCAAAGAAAATACAGCTACATGTTTTTTATGTTTTTGGGCAGCATTTTTTGCGACTGAAAGCATAAAACCGGTTTTACCCATACCTGGACGTCCGGCAATGATCAAAAGATCTGATTTTTGTAAACCACCCAGAATTTTATCCAGATCAAACAAACCGGTTGGCACCCCAAAAATCTCATCTGGTCGTTGGGATAGTTGGTCAATGCGATCATAATAATCCCCTAATACATCCTGAATGGGTTGCAGGTCGTAGGTGATTCTTCTTTCACTTAACCCGAAAACAGCTTTCTCGGCTTCGTCCAACAAAGTATTGATTGATTTACCGCGATCATAGGCGTGTTGCGCCATTTGATTGGCCGCTTCCAGCATGCGCCTTCGCATTGCATTTTCTTCGACTATTTCCGCGTATGCCTGGGCATGTAGAGAAGTGGGAGTCTGATTGATCAGGGTGGTTAAATAGGCAGTACCGCCGATTTCCTCCAAATGGTTTTTTTCGTTTAGAGCGGCGCTCACTGTAAGAAGATCAATATTCTGACGTCGTTCAATTAAAGTGGAAAATGCATCCCACACCCAGCGATTGCGGATGATGTAAAAATCTTCGCTTTTTAATTTCTGAGCAAGCTCAAAAAAAGTTTCCGGATAAATCAATACCGCGCCTAAAACTGCTTCCTCTGCCTCACGGTTGTGTGGTTGTTGCGAAGTGATGTTACTGCTATCTTCTGGGGGGTTATACTCTGTCATGTTTTTTCCAGCTTTCCGACCTTGGATGCCAATTCTACCAAACAAGAACCTCGTTTGATAAATGAAATCTTCAGGAGTTTTCTAAAGAAAGAAAATTCCCTCATCCATAAATTATATAAGTTATCAGGTGGCAAAACAACAGAAAGGAAGACTGGATTGATTCAGATCAGAATATTTAAGAATCTTCCCCATTGGTTTTTGGATCGTCATCCTCAGGTGGTTCAGAATCACCCTTATCAAGATCACCAATATCCAGTGAACCTAGAAAATCTTCAAAAACAGATAATCTTTCTTCGCTGATTTCCTCATTCGGTTGATTTTTATCTCCAGAAGGAGCAGAATCCTGTGAGGTACCAGTATCCTGTATATCCATTTCCGGAACGATCCCGGCGGATTTCATCACCTCTTCGGTGACTAATATCTTCGCATGGGTTCGGGCGGCTAATGCAAGTGCATCTGATGGTCTGGAATCAATTTCAAATAAATCATCATTAATTTCGACAATTAAATTGCCATAAAATACATCGTCCTTTAAGGAAAGCACTTCAACCCTGATCAGACGGGCATTTAATTGATTGAAAATATTCTTGATTAAATCATGAGTCTGTGGGCGTGAGACTTCAATCTCCTGTAATGCAATCGTGATAGATTCAGCTTCGTACGGCCCAATCCAGATGGGTAAATAACGTTCTGCATTAATATCACGTAAAACTACTATTCGTTGTTGATTGGTCAGACTTACACGTACGCTATCAATGATCACCTCGACCATTTTTGTGTTAGACATTTTGCCTCCCGAAGGGATATAAATCGATTCCTGTTTTATTTTAACATGGGGGATTAGTGCTTGCAAATCATCGTACAAATGGATCGATTTTATAAATTAATTATATTGACTTAACAAATATGTAAGGTTATCAAACCTTAAGAAAAATTGTTAGGTTGTTTTTCTTAAGGTTGAGGTATAATATTTTTAAATTGATGGAATGATCGGGTCATCCTGATCTATCGCTGGGGCAAGAAATTTGCTTATTTGTTAAATTTGATTTTTGCATTTATTTTTATATAATTTTCAAACAAAAATCTTTTTTTGTTAAATATGGTTCACGAAAAATGAGGTAGAGGGCTTTTGTCAGGTAAATTATTAGTCATTGAAGGCAAAAAAGCAGATAGAACTTCTTTTGTTGGGGGACTGATAAAAAAAGGTTTCCGAGTATTAAGTGTTCCAAGTGGCAATGCAGCTTTAGGCAAATTAGAAAAAGAACAACCTGATTTGATTGTTGTTGATGCAGATTCTATGCGAACAAGTGGGAAGAGGATCTGTCAAACATTAAAAGCTGAGACTAAAAATACCCCGATTATCTTGATCATTGGGGATGGAGTGAATGAAAAAGAACAATTCGATGCTGACATCGTAATGCGTTTACCTTTCACATTGCAGAAACTATTGAACAGGATTAAAGTTTTATTACCACTCAAATCAAGCAATGAAGTGATCAGGACCGGACCAATTGAGTTGGATCTTAACCAACGTTTTGTAAAAATTGATGGAAAACAAGTGAGCTTAACCCCACGGTTGACTCGATTATTACAAGCCTTGATGAGTAAACCAGGGCAAGTATATGACCGTGATGAATTATTCAAGTTTGTCTGGGAAACCGAATATATTGGTGATACCCGAACTTTAGATGTACATGTTAGTTGGTTGCGTAATCTTATAGAAGATGATCCAAGACATCCTGACTATATCAAAACTATTCGTGGTGTCGGATATCGACTTGATATTGATTAACAATCATTTTAATAGGAAAACCTCATTCTTTTCTCCGTAAATTAATGACATTTAACCTCTGGAACTGAGATTTTCTTAAGAATGTGATTCTTTATTTTTTATCGTGACATTCAACCGATTTTGATGCTACTTGTATCACTTGATTTGTCAGACAAACAGAATTACCCTTTTAACGTGTTAAACGATATTCCAAAATAATTTTAATGGAGGTAATAATGGTTGATAAAAAGCCCGAAGCTGAGTTAACAAACGAAGCGTATGCGAATAAATTAAAAGAGCTTCGTGCTCAGATGAAATTGATGGGTGGTGAAAAACGGATTGTTTCCCAGCATGAAAAAGGCAAACAAACAGCACGTGAACGAATTGAAAAGCTTTTGGATGCGGGTTCTTTCCAAGAAATTAATGGTATGATGTTGCACCGCCACACCGATTTTGATTTGGACAAAACGAAGGTAATGAGTGATGGTATGGTATCTGGTTTTGGTACCATCAACGGACGCAAAGTTTGCGTCTACGCTCAGGATTTCACCGTAATGGGTGGTTCATTTGGTGAAGTAGCTGGTCAAAAAGTTGCTCGTATTCAAGACCTGGCAATGGATGCTGGTGTACCGATCATTGGTATCAATGATGGCGCTGGTGCACGTATTCAGGAAGGTGTCTATAGTTTATGGGCATATGGTGAAGTTTTCTACCGAAATGTGCAGTCTTCTGGTGTAATTCCCCAAATTAGTGTCATCATGGGACCTTGTGCTGGTGGTGCAGTTTATTCACCCGCTATCACAGATTTCATCGTCATGACCGAAGGCACCGGCAATATGTATATCACCGGACCTGCAGTTATTAAAGCAGTAACTCATGAAGAGGTTGATACTGAAACTCTTGGTGGAGCGAGTACACATACATCAATATCTGGTGTTGCTCATTTCTCTGCTCCAACAGAAGAAGCAACTTTTGAAGTAGTCAAGAAAATTTTGGAATATATCCCTGACAATAACACATCTTCTCCAAGACCAGTAGCTACCGATGATAGTCCTTTCAGAGCTGATAAATCATTAGCTACAACAGTTCCTGCTGATCCTAATACAACTTACAATGTTTTGGATGTTATCAATACAGTAGTCGACCTTGGTTCATTCTTCGAAGTTCATAAAAACTTTGCACAGAACGCCGTGGTTGGTTTTGCCCGTATGAATGGCGAGAGCATTGGTGTGGTTGCCAACCAACCTGCATTTATGGCCGGTGTGTTGGATATCAACTCCTCAGACAAAATTGCACGCTTTGTGCGATTCTGCGATGCATTCAATATTCCTGTGTTAACCTTTACAGACTGCCCTGGATTCATGCCAGGAACAATGACAGAACACAATGGTATTATCCGCCATGGTGCTAAGATCCTCTACGCCTAT
>CAYSFA010000117.1:0-10441 GCA_964430025.1 uncultured Anaerolineaceae bacterium
AATATTTTTGCGGTTTACACCGATGTGGGATTATCGCACCTTTTTGATCACACAGGCTTTCCAATCCCAATTCCAAGCGAGGTTACAGGGTTAAAACCTTCTCCTTCTCCCAACGAGCAATATTGGGCCTGGTCTCCGTATTATGGTGACGCGGGAGGTCTATGGGTTTCGGATAATCATATGAATGTGGTTGATTTATCCTCCTTCTTTGCCAACAACAGTGTTTGGAATGAAACGGGTGATCGTTTGTATTACTTTGAATTTGCCCGTATTTTCTATGCTGATGCGCCAGATTTCAGCAGTACACTCTTCGCAGAAATACCAGAAGGTGAAATATTGGCGATTGGCAAGTAATCCCTTCGCATAAAATAAAAAATCAAATAAACTTAACAAAACCTTCATCCATACTGGAGTGACTATTATGAATGAAATGACACACGCCAACAAAAAAGGTTGGGATGTTCTTGCACATCGAATTTCTGAATGAATACCTCAGTTTTTTCCAGCGGATACACTCCCTAGGACGTAACAGATAATAAGATGAAACTTTATCAGTGCAACTATAATTTATAAGTTTCGACTTTTTGCATCACTCCATATCCATGGAAAATTTGTTTACTGCCAGTAAAATATATGCGGTTGATTCGGTGAGGGGTAAATATTTCTGGTAATTATTATTCATTCAAGTCACCTTTTGCCCTGATTGTCTGTTCTTTTTCTTAATATCGTTTGTCAATATAATATTAAATTGTTTTAGAAAAACTGGACAAATGGGTTGTATTGAGCTTGAATAAACGATGGACTATATTGTTTCTATTAGCTTCTCTTCCCTTTACCCCAGGACCGGCAGCGCCCCCAACACATTTGTAATAGTGTGCACTATTGTCGATGGAATCACACTTTCTGAGCGCCATCTCAACCAGCCTTGCAGCCATCCGGCGGCAAACTGTAACAACGTAATCGGCCATAGCGCAGTCGTGATTGTCAGCAGCATTAGGTGGGGTAGTAAGAATACCAGCGCTTGTAAGGTGTTGCCTGCCAAAAAACCAAACCGACGAACCAGCCACCCTCCCAACCAGCCGCGGAAGAATACCTCCTCGGGAAGAGCTCGGTTGAGCAGTTCCAGAAAGAAGATGATCACGATGCTACCAATGTTGCGTGGCCAACCCGTATATGCCGCAGTGTTCATTCCTTCACCTTGCAGCGTGCCAGGCGGGATGAAGCGAAACGCCACCGCTGCTACTCCTGCCAATACAAGCAGCACCAACACTGCCTCTCCCAAATTTCGCCATGTAGGCAATGCCCATCCCAACTCTTGAGCTACCTCCCCTTTCGGTCGTTTATGAATCAGTTGGATGACGAAGAAAACTAGCGATGGCACAAACAACACGGGTGCAAGCAGATTAATTTCCATGATTCAGCCTTTCCTTATCTCTATTTCCTTAGAAGTTATCTATCGTTTTCTCGATCTAATCGCTTAAGGACTTCTCATGAAGAGGATCAATTCCAGGATTATCTAAAATCATCACTTTACTTTCCGAATGTCCTTTTGTAAATAACAGTACCAGTGCTAGGATGATGGTTCCAGTGCCACCTACCAGTCCGGTAACTTCAGGCCCGATCAATGCAATTGGTTGACGCACCAGGAAGACTCCAGGCAACACCATTGAGGGAAGAGCAGTTAAAGATCAGCCCAGCTTTCCTTAATCCAGCGGGTTTGACGTAAATATCCCTCCCTCGTCATACCGATTTTTTCCATCACTTTCGCTGACTTGGTGTTGCCAGCATGGCAGAATGCCACTACTTTCAAATTGAAGCATTTCAGGTTGTTTCTCATAACTCAAAAAGGCCTCAAGATCATTTTGACTGAATTCACGGATAATCAGGCGATTGGTGATGAAACAAATTTTTTCTGTTGAAGAAACGGGTTGTGCGTTACTCATAATTTACCTCTTTTTACCTATCTACCATTTTCAGTTTGTCTGGTTAATAACCCTGCGATGGAATAGCTAAAGCTAGGGAAAACGTACTACCGAAAGCCAAATTCACTAAATAAGCCGCGATACCGCATATAAGGATTAATAACATAATCATTAATACCCTTACACGTTTGTTATAATTTTTGCTTTTCTTCAGAATCACAATTGTTACAAAAATCATTGCGACACATCCCAATAGAATCGCAGAGGACCCAAGAATTGTTATATACAAACCACTTTCGGTAGACATTGCAATATCTCCAATTAATTTACATATTTGCTACGGTCCGGATGTATAACCGGACTGATGGATTAGGTTGCTTACATCTACATTCAATGTAATCTCTTCAATATCGAAATAAGCCCACGGCGAACCCTGATCCAGCTGAGCACAGCAATCCCAAGGATTAAGCCAGCAGTTATTAGTAAAATGTTACGCAAATGTCCCATTTTCATCCTTTCTTTTCGTCCACACTTACTTTATGGAATACACTCGCAAGTAAATGGACAGAGAAACACCGGCGAAATTAGAATCGGATAATCAATCATTATTCATATGAGCATCCACATAGACTGCGTTAATCAGTCTGATAGATTGTTAGTACCCTCCAAAATATCTGTTTCTATTATCTGTAGCAATTTTTCCGGTTCTTCAAACATAGGGCTATGGGCTGAGTTGTCAAAGGTGTAAAAGCCCTTGACAGGAGCTTTCAGTTGCTCAAAAAATGCTTTTGCTAACGGATAGGAACAGGTGTAGTCATAAATCCCGTGAAAGAAATACACAGGGATTTTGAGTTCAGTCACCGCGAGAGACAGGTCGGTGCTGAGCATTTCATCCCATATGACACTTGCCCCGGATTGTGATTTTGCACGCCAGAAGTTGATCTTTTCGCTCAGGGTGTATTCTCGAACTGCGAGTGAAGGTAGAAAAATCTCCCTGATGACTGATCGCATATTATGAGTGGTGCCAATTCCAAGACTATGCATTGCTAGATCGCGAATTCGAAGGTAACCATCAGGAGTACCTCCAGTCAGCGTAACTGGAAAAGCCTCCAGCTTCTTGACCAGTCGACCATCATCATTAGCTTTGAATTGCTGAAGCATATATTCGTACGCTAATATCTCCGACTGTAGTTGGTTGGTCATCTGCTCCATACCGAGGTAGGCAAAGTAGAGTTCAGGCGCTTGGGCTGCCGCTTGGATGGCTATAAAAGTTCCTCCCGAATGACCCATGATGTAAATTTTGTCTTTTCCGAATCGTTGCCGAAGGTAATTGGTTACCTCATGGGTGTCTGCAATTAATTGTTCTGCCGTGATCGTGTCACAGCTGGTTTCCGTGCTATATGACATCCCGGAACATCGCTGTTCCCACCAGACGATCGTAAAAACATTTTCCAAACCTGTTGGATATTTCTTTGTCAGAAAGAAATCTGGCATACCACCATGCAGATACAGCAATACAGGTTGAGAAGAGTCTTTACTCTGGATGAACATCCCCTGGTTCACTCCGTTGATGGTAACAAAAACCTTATCCGAAATGCTTCCCGGGATCAGAATGCCAGAATCATCCACAAACGGTTCCAGCCTTCCAGGGCTTAGAACCAACATCATCCCGACAAGAATTACCAAGAATATCAATCCAATACATAAAACAAACCACATGATATGCCCGATTTTCCTTCCGATGGATTTCATAGATTGTCCTTGAGAATTGTGAGTGTTCATTTCATTTTCTTAATAATTGTAGATTCCGTATTACTCTCATTTTCTCTCACCATGCTCGTTTCAGATGCTAAGTGCATTGCGCATGAACAAAGCCTTAGGTGTATCAGAGAAGATCGATTGTCCCCACGCCATAATCTTGTCCCAATCTCGAAAGTCCCCAATCGGAGTTTTTACCATTTTTCCAATCAATCTTTCAAGAGGTGATACTTTGGCGGGATCGTAAACACCAGTAAAATAGGCTTCGTGGTTAATACGCAATTGGTTGCGAATTGGATCAAGGTAGGCGAGGCGGGCCTTTTCACTGGATTCATCTTCTCCGGAATTATCGAGATGGACGGCAAAGAAAGCCAGAGGAACGCTGAGGAATTCGGAAGAATGTTCCTTGATGAACTGGGTGATTTCTGGAAGTACAGTTCCCATTCGAATAGCACTGCCGATCACTACATGGCTGTACACCTCCAGACTTGTTACCCGTCCGATCGGATTTATATCGACAGTAAAACCCCGGTTTTCGAGCTCAAGGGATACCATCCGGGCGATTTCCATCGTTGAGCCAGCTCGGCTGGCATATGTAACAAGCACAATTGGCTTCATAGGGTTTCTGTTGGTCGCCAGTTTTCGAAATTGAATATCAACGGGACGACGCGTGACAATAGTGCCGAAACCTGCACAGGTCAGGGTGATAATTCCAACCCCACCTGCTACGGATATGATAAATTGACGGCGTGTGATTTTTTTAGACATATTGTTTTTTTATCCTTTTTCTTTGGTTTGTTGAACAGAGAGTAGTGTGAGATTGAGATCACGAATTCGATTAAGTACTCCATGCAATCCAGCTTGATCGATATTTGGTATGGTTAAGAGGACATCTCCATTCTCTAGATTTTTTATTGCCCACCCTGAAAAAAAGGAAAACCAATACGTGTCAAGATGATCCTTTATTCGAATTTCATAAGCTGAGCCGTATTTGTTGTGTTTTACGTTTTCCATTTCGATTTCCATCCATGTTTTCTAAGGGTTAAATTCTTCTTCGGTGGGATATTGTTTCTCGAATATTATTTCGCCAAGATCGTTGTAGGTTTCAATCTTATCAACATAGGACCCACCCTTCCGTGCGGTCAAGTAGGTTCTTTCTGAGATGCCGGCATGTTGAATCAGACCATCGTCCCAGGTGACCACGACCTCTGTAATTTGTTCATTCCGCAAATAACCGAAGGCGGTGGAATAACCACTTTCCAGAAAGCTGGTTACTCCGTAACTACTTACGATTGAAATTGGTACTGTGTTATCAGGGTCGGAAATCTTATGGCATAAGCCTGAGCCACCTTTTGCTTCCCATTGATTAAGTAGCTTCTTTTCTACCTCCAGGAGCATCTCGCAGAGTTCAGTTTCCCCATCAATTTGGTAGGCATTGTACTGAACCAGAACCAGGACCATGTCGTTTATCGATACCTTTTGAATGGCCTCAACCGTATTTGGGTCAATATGGAAACCTGCAACTGTCATCTCCCTTGCATGGCGGACCGCAGTTTCTTCTGGGGATAAAACTGATAGAGGATTCTTCGGGTCATTCAGGTTCTGAGTGAACAAAATGGCGAGTAGAATTATAGCGACGACAAAAATCAAACTTAGTACAATCGATATCTTTTTCATAAAACAATCTTAACAAGTTAGTTTATAGTCGTCGTCTATCTTAAGATCAGGTTCAGGTTTGTTTTTCCATAAAAAATCCATCCTTTTAAAAAGGGATGGTTTTATCCTGATTTAGGAATACGATTAAATTAAATGGAGTTCTCTGGCTTTTACAATTGCCGCTGTTCGGCTGGACGCATTTAGTTTTCCGAGAATATTATGAATGTGAAACTTGATCGTACCTTCTGATAGAACCAGGCGTTCCGCAATTTCACGGTTCGAGCAACCTTCAGCGAGCAAGTGAATAATATCCATTTCTCTTGGCGTCAACATGTCTGGAATGATCTGTTTTGGATTATCTGTTGAAAGGGATTCTTTAAATTCTCGCAGGATACTTAATGCATAGCTTCTATGGATTGCATAAGGCTGTTGGAGGTAGGTATAGAGTAATGCTCGGATGGACTCACCAACATCCAGAAAGCTTCGCTTGTATTCACCCGATTCTGCCAGATCGAGGCAAGTGTCCAATACCCTTAATGCCTTATCGAGCTCGCTCTCGTGAAAAAGTGCGATGGCTTTATAGAGCAGAACCACTACAAGTGAGTTACCGCGTCCTGAATTTCGACTACTTTTTTCCAAGTGTTCAAGAATCGAAAGGCAGTCTTGGTAGTGTTCTTTCTTTTGATCGAGTTTGGTTTTTTCAATACAAATGCGAACCGCCAGGATCAATCTGGACTCCAGTAATTCATCGACAGGTTGACCATTCAATTCTGAAACAGTCAAAGCAGATACTTGTTTCTTCAACCATCGATCCAGTAACATCCAGTTCCTTTGCGCAAGCCATACGAGTACCCAAGTTTCTTCGATTAAATTATGAACATTGGGAGTCATCAATCTATTTTTTCGTTCCCGTTCAGCATTTTCGACAGCTTGAATACTGCTTTGAATTTCATGGAGAGCTAACAAAACCTGGGCTTGTATTGCAAAGGCAATAGCAATTACATTATGACTTGGCCACCATCTTGTGTAAGCAATAGCACGGTTGATGTGCATTAGTGCTTTTTCGAGCTGGTTCTGCTCAAGTAAAATTACACTCAAAAATATCTCGTCTCTCGATATTCTCCCATGGTTTTTCAGGCCACGTTCTTCAGCGGATCTTATCGTTTCTTCGAATATCCTTTTAGCTTTGGGAAGATTTCCAGCTACACGGTTCAGGTTTCCATAATCTGTCCAGATATCATGTGGTACCAAGCCTCTTTGCTGGATCAGCTCGGTAGCTTTATGCAAACGCTCAAGTGCAATGGTCAGGTTCCCGAGGTTTCTATAAGCCAAACCTTCTACCTGATAAAGCCAAACTAACTCTTGTGGTTCCATATCAGGATATTCGGCTGCAACTTTTTGGGTGAATTCCAGCGCAATCTGGGGATCGCCAGAACAGACTGATTTTAACCCCCTCAATATTCCAATCATGGAAAAAATCTGTGTGAATTGACTTTGGGTTATTACCGGAGTGTTGTTCTCGGAAAATGCATCCTTCAGGATATGATTAGCTTTCATGTGTTCTTCAGCTGAGTTAAGCAATGGATCAATTTTTTCTATCACACCTGCTTCTGCGCAAACACTCGCGATTTCGATGCACATTTTTGGATATTGGAGAATTACCTCTTGAGGTATCTCATCAATCCATCGAATCACAGTCTCCATCTGCCCATTTCCCAGGTAGGTATATAGGTATTTGTCGAACAAGTGGTCAATCATCTCCCAATTTCTGGCAGCCAAAGCGTGTGTTATGGCTTCGTCAACGAATCCGTTCATTTCAAACCACAATGACGTACGTGTCTGAAGCTCGGGAATCAAGTCAGGCATGCTGTTTTGAAGGCGAGTTCGCAACAAGTCGGCGAATAAACGATGATAACGATACCAAACCCTATCATCATCTTGCGGGATGATGAAGAGACCAGTGCGTTCCAAATCAGCAAGCCTGATGGGACTTTGCATGGATTTCGCAATTTTCCCAGGCATTGGTGACATGATTTCAGTCTCCCTCTCATGATGAAAACCCAGAACAAAATCACACAGAGAATCATTCATCCGCTCAAGAATGGATGTTCGTAAAAGATAGTTTTGAATTTCTAATGGCTGGCGACTCAGGGCTTCTTCTGCCAGGTAATCCATAATGAAACGATGGCTTCCAGAAAATGCATCGATGAACTGGGGGATATCCCCCCGACCTTGCATGGAAACCCCCGCCAACTGTAAACCTGCAATCCATCCCTCCGTACGGCTCTCAAGTTTTATCACCTGTTCTTGAGTAAGATCAAGAGCAAACACCTGGTTCAATAACCGGGTGATTTCTATAGGATTAAAACGCAAGTCTTCTGCCCTAAGTTCAGACAATTGGCCACGTGCTCGCATTCGGGAGAGAGGAATCGGTGGGTCAGATCGGGTAGCAATTACCATATGGGTATTAATGGGTAAATGGTCCAGAAGGAAAGTGATTTCATCATGAATTGCAGGATTGCTTATGAATTGATAGTCGTCCAACACCAGGAGCACTGGCTGATTCAGTTCCTGAAGGTCATTAAGTAACATAGCCAATGGAGTATTAGGATAAAGCGAATCGACTGAATGAAGAATGTCTCGCGTAGTTGTCCTAATTTCAAGATCAACCTTTTCTAAAGCAGCCACCAGGTAAGTTAAAAACCGCATAGGATCATTGTCACCCGCATCCAATGAAAACCAGCAGACAGCCCAGGGTGTTGGTGTAACCTCTTTTTGAAGGAAATTAATCCATTCAGCCAAAAGAGTAGTTTTTCCATACCCTGCAGGAGCACTGATCAAAATCAGTTTTTTGTTTGAACTTCGCTGTAATTTCTCAAGGAGTTGAGGTCGAGGTACAAATTCTTTCCGAGGGCGAGGAATAAATAATTTTGTTTTTATCAGAGGTTGTTGGTTCGACTCTAACTGATGGATCGCTGTGGAAATATTTGAGAACGCATTTGTTTTTTTGGTTTTTCCAGAACGAATCTCTTGATAAAATGCCAGCATTTCATCATCAGGGGGTTGGCCTAACTCCTCATTTAATACACGCGAGTATTCCTCAAATTGATGCAAAGCTGCGCTGCGCTGCCCTGCCTGAACATACAATTTTATGAATGTTTGCTGTGCTTTTTCATTCAAAGGGTCTAGATTGACCCAATTACGGGCTTTTTGAATGGCTTTTTCCAAATCTCCAATTGATGCATAAGCAAGCGTTAATTTTTCAAGACAAAAAGAAAATTCCAGAAATAGATTTTCACGGTGTGAGTATTGCCATTGGTCAAATTCAGGCGAATCCCGTAAGTTTAATCCTTCGAGAAAACCTCCTCTATAGAAGGTTGTGGCTTTCTCAAGATTGCCGATACATTCTGCACAGACGATTTGCTCATGGTTATGAGATTTCACGCTGGTTAAGAGCTGGCGAAATTCACAAACATCCTGCCAGAATAGGCAAACTGAGTTGATCATGATATTTTCTCGATTGCCCGTAATGAAATCAGGTTCTAAATCACGGTTTATTGAATACAGAGTCCGTCGTAAATTTGCATTGGCATGTTGCTGATCAAATTCTGGCCAAAACAATGTCGCAAGGTATTCTCTTGATATTGGGGTTGGCGAGGAAAGACCAAGATACGCTAGTAATGCAACTGCTTTTCGGGTTTCGAGATTAACAACGTTTCCGTTACGTTCGATAGTGGGATTTCCTAGCCAGAATGTCTTAATACTTTTCATTGGACTTTGATGGTAGGGTCACGCGTTTGGTTGTTTTACTGATCTTACGAAACCCCATTACTAAAATTATATACTAGTCGGTTAATTAGTGCTCATGCTTTGATCTTATGATTCCTCGAAATGTATCTTCAGGGCTGGAAAGATTTGAATCTGCGAATGTTAGTTTGATTTGTTCCTTTAACAAATTTTCAACGGATATGTAACGCTGCTTAAGTAAGATCAATTTGGATGTACTTGCCTTATTGATATCTGAGAATAATGGGTGAAAAGAATAATTTGAAAGGAATGGGTATGAATTTAGTAAAGATTGAAAGGTCAAAGACAAATAAAATCCTGTCTTGCCTATTGGTAATGATATTTTTGTTTATTGTTCAGAGTCTTGCTGGAAGAACAGGATGGGTTGTTGCTGACTTGATTTCGTATGACACTGTCGATCCGAATCAAATTTTCGCCGGACTGTCTGTTCACCATCTGATACTTATGCTGATTGCCCTGGCAATCATAATAATCATCAACGTAGTAATGCGGGTTGATTTTGGATTTCATTTGGGTGATAGAAAAACAGGAATGCGGTGGTTCTTAATATTCACAGGCGTAATAACCGTGATTGCCTTTGGTTATCACATCCTCATGGAAATTATTGGTCAACCAATCACTTATAACTATCCACTGACCAGACAGAATGTGCTCGGATATCTGGGATTTCAACTCTTCTTGAGCGGTCCCTCTGAAGAAATAATATATCGTGCATTGCCGGTTACTCTCCTCGCCTTTGTCCTTGGTAAGAAAAATACCGAAACTAAAGACGTTACCCTGGAGGTAGTGCTGGCTTCTGTGTTATTTGCTGCAGCACATATCAACTATACCATCTCGCCTTTTTCTATTTCAGAATTGAATCTCTTTGGGCTGGTTTATGCTTTTGGTATGGGTATCTTGAATGGGTTTGTTTACCAGAAAAGCCGCAGTATTCTGTACCCTATCCTGATGCACAGTATCAGTAATGTCTTGATGGTTGGGACTGGATATTTGTTTTATATTTTATTTTAAAATCGGGCAAATTGTTGAAATATATGAAGAATACATGAAAGTGATGAGTAAAGACATGATAAAAACCAATAATGGCGGAATGATAACCGCAAAGGCAAGTATTCCGGTCGAGCAGCATTCTGTTTTTCAATCAATACTCCTACATTTGTTACCAGGTGCGCTGATCACTTTCGCGTTTGTTTTGCTGGGTCCATGGCTAAAACAAAACCATCTACCACCCCTTCTTGCGCTTTTGATCCCTATCTTGTTGGTTCTGATCCCTTTTGAGTTGGGTTGGATCTGTTTTC
>CAYSFA010000118.1:0-10291 GCA_964430025.1 uncultured Anaerolineaceae bacterium
CATCAGAGTGATGATGCGTGGGAGGAAACCTGGCAATTCGTTCTCCTTCCCCAAGCAGATGGTACCACACGATTAATCACACGCACCAGCACAAACATGATCGGAGGGGTTTGGGAAGTAATTCGCCCCATCTCATTTGTTATGGAACGAAAAATGCTGATGACTATAAAAGATCTTTCTGAACGGTGAACCTCGTAAAGTAGCAAACACAGAATCAAAAAAGAGGAGCGATTCTATTTTCACCAGTAAGGATAGTCAAATTTTTATCAGTATCAGATAATTGGAACAGAATCAACTTTAAGTGGTTGGTTCTGTTTTATTTAAATGCTTAATAAAACAACGGCGGCGTTTGTGTTGGCGTTTTTCGAAGTATTTCCATTGTGCCTGGACGTTGATGTTATCCTCCAGGTTGGCGTTGGTTTCAACTCGGGTGATGCCTTGTTTATTCAAACCCACATTGACACGATGCATAATGGCAGCATTAACCCCTTTGCCTCGATAATCGGATTTGACGGCAATAAGGTAAAGATCACCAAATTTGTTCGATTTTAATGCCTTGAGGAGGTGAATCCAACCTATCGGGAAGAGCCTTCCCTGCGATTTCTGTAATGCTTTGGAAAGAGAAGGCATCACGATCGCGAAAGCGACCATTTTGTTATTCTCGTCCAGGACAACAGGAACTAAATCCAGGGAAACAAACCCAAAATATTGGTCAATATAAGCTTGTTTTTGTTTATCTGTTAATGGTACTGTGCCATATAAATGACTGTATTCCGCATCAATTAGTTCAAACAACTCCACTGCGTAATTCAGCAAATCTTTCTTCTTTTTCAAATCGAGGTAATGGAGGTTGTAACGTTTCATGATCAGTTCAGCTGCTTTGGAGATTTTCTCATGTGGAGGATTGGGCACTTGAATTTCAAATTCCACCCAATCAGTGTCTTTGATATATCCCATTGCTTCTAAATGTTGTGGATAGTAAGGATGATTGTAAATCAAAGCCAGTGTTCCGAGTTCATTAAAACCTTCAACCAACATTCCTTCTGGGTCCAGGTCGGTAAACCCAAGTGGGCCATGGACGGCTTCCAGCCCTAATTCTTTTGCCCAGTTTTCAACTGATTCAAACAGAGCTTTGGACACTTCTGGATCATCCACAAAATCTACCCATCCAAACCGTAAATTGCTTTGGTTCCATTTTTCATTGGATTTCGGGATATAAATCCCTGCGATCCTACCGGCCAAATCCCCATTTTTATAAGCCAACCAATATCGCGCCTGAGCTACCTCAAATGCAGGATTTTTCTTCCAATCCAGGGCGTTTTTTTCATCCATACGCAGGGGAGGAACCCAATATGGATTGTCTTTGTATAAGCGAAATGGAAAATTAATGAATTTGCCTAATTGCTGATAGGTGGTGACTTCCTCAATTATTATCGCCATTATAATTATCCTTGAGCACTTTTAATATCATGAAAATAAGATTATAGCAGTTAACCATTAAGATTTATAATAATTGACAAACCCAATCTACATAAGTCGAAAAACTTCAGAAATCATAAGGAAAATCCCCACACCATTTCCAATACCCAAATGAGCCAAACAACCAATAGAGTTGTTTTCTCAAAATCAGGAGAGAAATTGATGACTAAAAGAATATTAGTGACCTTTGCCAGTCAGACTGGATTTACCCAGGGAGTGGCTGAATTAATTGGTGAAACCATAGCGGATGAAACGATTAAAGTGGATGTTTTACCTATGAAAGATGTGAAAGATTTGTCTTCATATCATGCAGTCGTAGCGGGGAGTGGTATCCAGGCTGGCGAATGGTTGCCAGAAGGGATGGAATTTATTCGCAAGAACAGAGCGGAACTCAGCAAAAAACCCTTTGCTGCATTTCTGGTTTGCATGACATTGACCATGAAGGATGGTGAAAAGTATCGTAGTCATGTGCAAGAATGGATGCGACCTGTGAAAGCATTGGTGCCGACGATCAGTGAAAATATGTTCGCGGGTGGATTGGATCTTAAGCGAGTTCATTCATTTTCGGATCGCATGAAATTTCGATTCAGTACCTTAATAGGTATTTGGAAAGAGGGTGATCATCGTGATTGGGAAGCGATCCGGGAGTGGGCAATTGAATTGAAGGACTTGTTTGAGAAAACATAACAATTGAACCAATAATCAAGGTGAGAATATGTTTTTGGATCAGATGAGTTTGAGGAGATTTTATGGCGATTTCAACACGTCAATACAATCCAAAAGTAGATTATGAAAAGGTAAGCTATTTCTTAATCAAACATTATTTACCTCACAATGGGGATGGGAATTGGTTGGAGCCAACCTGGGAATATGCCAATTTTCACCCTGCCTTAGATGAAGAAAATATGGATTGTTGGAGAATTTGGGAAGATGGGGATGAAATTGTAGCTTTCGCTCATTATGAATGGCGGATGGGAGAAGGTTTCTTCGAGTTCCATCCGGATTATCGTCATTTAAGAGATGAGATGTTGAATTATGCAGAAGGTAATTTAGCTGGCATTTCCAAAAAAGATGGAAGAAAATTTCTATGTGCGTATGTAAATGATTATGACATCCCTCTATTGGATCTCTTACAGCAAAGAGGATACCATAAAGATAAAGGAGAAACACGACCACTCTACATTTATCAGATTCCAAATCCTTTTCCGGAAATCACGTTGCCTGAAGGTTTTCGACTAACTAGTCTGGCAGAAGAATGTGACTGGGCGAAGGTGCACCGGGTAATGTGGCGAGGATTTAACCACCCTGGAGAACCACCTACCGGAGATGATGAATTGATCAGCCGGAAAAAGATGTTTGATACGCCTAAAGCGAAACGGGAATTAAAGATTGCGGTCAAAGCACCCAATGGTGATTTCGTCGCTTTTTGTGGGATGTTTTATGAAGAAAATCACCAATTTGCCTATGTAGAACCGGTGGCGACTGATCCGGATTATCGCAGACTTGGTTTAGGAAAAGCAGCTGTGCTGGAAGGGATTAGGCGTTGTGTGCTTTTAGGGGCAACGGAAGCATTTGTGGGGTCTGATCAACTTTTTTATCAAGCAATTGGTTTTAAAAAAGGGTATAACACCGAAAGCTGGATTAAATACTTCGACTAAGGGAGTTAATTACTCGCCTGTTATAATAAAAAATCCCGGATTTTTTCCGGGATCCTTCTTCCTTTGGAAAGTAGCTTACCTATTGGGATAGGTTGCTTCATTTTGAATATTGCGGGTAAAAACCCGTGTATTTGAAACCAATAACCCTGATAGATCCCCCGATAGAGTCATACGATAAACAACTCAGCCAATTTCAATGTGCTATTTCTTTTCGAGTGTTTTCGACACAGATGCTGGTACGTTGGGTTTCTTTTTATTATCCTGTTTCTTTTTACGTTTCTCTTTGTTTTTTGGACTTTTGTCTCCCATGGTTACCTTCTCTCTTCACTTGAATGGTATGGTATTCGGTTGAGATTAGTTTTTCAACATATTTCACAACCGCTATTAACATTAACACAATTCAGATGTGAATTCAACCATTTAAAGGAGGGAATATCCACTTAAAATGAAAACCCCCCAATTGACCAGGGGGGAATTTCATTAATTTTTCGGAAAATCGGTATTGTTTTACTTCTGCCAGACAGGATCCCAACCCTGGGCAACCACTGTAACGGTTTCATTTAATACATCAATGACTACGATATCCGCCGATCCATAGAAGCCTAAAGAAGCTGCCAGGAAACTTCCATCTCCAGACCAGGAATAGGTTTCGATCTGACTACCTTCTAACAGCATGGTTGCTTTACTACTATCGACAGCCTGTACCAATAATTGGTATCCATCAATCTGATCGATAGCGCCATGTCCGACAATGAATGCCAGTTGGGCACCGCTGGGTGAATATTTAGGAGAGAATGCAAAGCTGCCTTCTTCTACTGAGCCGGAGAATAATTCTTCCTTTTCACCCATTCGATCAGTCAACATAATCCTTTCTTCTCCTGAGGGAAGATAAGTCAGAAAATCATAGGCTAATACATCTTCAGCGGGAGACCAATCGTAATTGCCAATCTGTCTTCCAAGGCTGAAATAAGTGCTGGTTGAAAGTTCGAACCAGGCTAAGTTGCCCCGGCCTTCTCCCATGGTAACTTCGTCAAAGCTAACGAGATTACCGTCGGGTGCCCATTTTGGTTGGACCAAGGAATAGCCTTGTGGTGCCACCAGTTCAGAAATTTCTCCAGTGCTTACATCTACTTGCATGATGCCATGCGCTAACTCGGTATCCACTGTAACACGGTCAATGAAGTATCCAGGTTCTACCATAAGGCTAAAGCTAATAATATGTGAATCCGGTTTCCAGGTGTATCCACTCAGCATTTCATCTTCCAGGACAATCCAGGATTTTTCGCTTGCAAATTCATAGGCCCATAAATGCATCACAGTATCAAGACGGTCAGGTTTTTTGGTCATCACGGTTTGTAGGTATGATAGATATTCACCATCACCAGACCAGGCAGGTTGGCTGTATTGAACAATTGATGAACCTACATCGGAAGGAATAACATTGCTGGCGTCCTGAGTGATTTGTTTAATCTCACCTGTGACCGGGTTGACGATGCTGATGTCATTGTTTGGGTCAACAAAAGCAACCCAATTCTGATAGAAACCACCGGTTTGATAATCGCCACTTTCCACTGGTATGGGTTCGTCGTTGACTACTTCATCTGGAGGAGTTTCGGTTAGGATCGGCTCGAGAACTTCCTCTGGAGTTGGAGGGGCATCCACCGGTTGACCATCCACATACGCCTGGCTGCTGGTGATCACCGAACAACTGCTCAAGATGAGAACAAGCACTAAATTCAAAAATATAAATCGTTTCATTTCGGACTCCTTTTATCTTAATTACTTGGAGGAGACGAAGAACAAAAGAATAAAGTTCCCGAAATGAAAAATCTGGGTTTGCAAGGAACAACATTGTTTGGGAATGAATTTATTTGGATTGTATTAGTTATTAAAGAGTCCATTTATTTACATGTGTGGCCAATATGGTAGGGGCGTTTGGCCAAACGCCCCATTTATTATGATGTAAATAACTGATCTTTCCTCCAATTTTCCGAATTGGTGGTGATGTACTCAACGATCTTGTCATAAGATTCATCATCTCGGATGATGTGTTCCCAAAAATTGCGTTGCCATACGGTTTTGCCTGGTGTGTTACGAATGAGGTTGATACGTTTTGTAACGGAAGATTTGAAACCTATCATTAACGATCCAATTGTTTTCGAACCTGGTCCAGATAATCTTTTATCATGTTCGATTTGGTTGGTGTTTGATGTAGGGGCGTTTGGCCAAACGCCCGCACCATGGATTATTACAATTGCATGCATGTGATTTGGCATAATCACAAACGGACCTAATTCTATTTCATCCCTGATAATGGCCGATTTTTCCCATTCCTCCCGAACAATTTCACCAAATTGGTTTAGAACCATGAAGTTATTTTCAATTATTCCAAATAATTGATGGTGTTGATAGGAACAGGTGGTAAGGAAATAAGCACCAATCGATGAATAATCATAACCTTGTAATCGGATGGATTTTCGGTTATGGATGAGATGATTGTACGACATCGGTGTACTCCAGGAATTGGTTTGTCGGTTAATTGTAAAACGATATTTATTTGGAAAAAATTATTTGTTTTTTGAAATGTATGTTTATGGGGGGCGTTTGGCCAAACGCCCCTACATTGGCTTAATAATTATATGTATAGTATTTTCGAACAACTCAAAATATCAATATGATTCTCTAATATAATGATGGAAGAGGTTGGATCATTCTTTTATTTTGAAAGGATTTGTTTATGTCATATTTTATCGGGTTAGATATTGGTACCAGCGCGGCGAAAGCTGTTTTAATCGATCAGGATGGAAAAATTCTCGCCATCGGCCAACACGAATATCCCCTGTACACCCCATTCCCATTATGGAGCGAACAAAATCCCTCTGATTGGTGGGAAGGTTCCAAAAAGGCCATACAGCAAGCCATCTCGAAGGCTTCCATTAATGCTTCAGAAGTAGCTGGCATTGGTTTGACTGGCCAGATGCACGGATCAGTCTTTTTGGATAAAAATGATCATGTGATTCGCCCGGCACTTCTCTGGAATGACCAGCGTACCGCCAAAGAATGTGATCAGATCACCGATCTGGTCGGATACGAAAAACTGATCGAGATCGCCGGAAACCCGGCATTAACTGGTTTTCAAGCCCCAAAAATCCTTTGGCTTAGAAACAACGAACCTGATCATTACGACCGGGTCGCAAAAGTATTGCTCCCCAAGGATTACATTCGTTTTCTGTTGACAGGTGAATATGCCAGTGATTGTTCGGATGCAGCCGGCACGCTGTTGCTCGACTTAAAGACCCGTGATTGGAGTGAGGTACTTCTTCAAAAATTAGCTCTCCCTCGTGAATGGTTTCCAAAAGTCTATGAAGGTTCACACATAACCGGAAAGTTGCTTCCAAAGGTGGCACACGAGCTCGGTTTGCCATCAGGCATTCCGGTGGTAGCCGGTGGTGGTGACAACGCGGCAGCAGCTGTAGGCACCGGGATTGTGCGCTCAGGGTTGGTGAGCAGCAGCATTGGTACCAGTGGTGTCGTTTTTGCCCATAGTGATGATATCCGACTGGATCCGAAAGGCCGCTTACATACTTTTTGTCATGCAGTGCCCGGAAAAAATCATCTCATGGCAGTCACCTTATCAGCTGGTAACTCATTGCGTTGGTTACGAGATGCCTTTCGAGAACCACTTAACCTACCAGAAAGTGCAAAAACCATTGACTATGATTTGATGTCTGGCATGGCTGCAAATGTTCCAGCTGGGTCCGAAGGGCTGATTTTTCTACCTTATTTAAGCGGGGAAAGAACACCTCATCTTGATCCATTAGCCAGTGGGGCATTCATCGGTCTGACTGCCAGACATTCTGCAGCTCACATGGTGCGTGCCGTGATGGAAGGGGTCGCTTTTTCGTTGAAAGATGGATTCGAGATTATGGATGGATTGGCATTACCAATCGATCAGGTTCGTGCCATTGGTGGTGGGGGAAAATCCGCACTTTGGTGCCAGATACAAGCGGATGTGTTTACCAAAGAGGTTGTCAATCTGGCGGTTGAAGAAGGTCCAGCCTTTGGGGCAGCCTTGCTGGCCATTGCTGCTGACCAGGATGCTGATGGAGTTACAAATGTTTCAGAATCCTGTGTGCAAACCACTAAAAAATATATTCCTGATATGCAATCAGTAGAGAAATACAAAACCATGTATTCCATTTACAAAGAGCTTTACCCGACTTTGAAATCCAAAATGCATGAATTGTCAAATTCTGTGATTGGTGCATGAAATTAAATAAAAAGAGCGGTTCAAGGAAATTTACCAGGCCGCTCTTTTTGATCCTAATTAATTGGTGAGTCTTTGAGGATGTAATTTTCCAACCCAAGGATGGTCGACTGTTGGCCACTGATGACGGCTCGAACCACATCTCCAATGGAAATAATTCCAACGAGGTTTCCCCTATCCACAACTGGTAAATGGCGGATATGCTCACGGGACATTAGCTGCATACATTCATTAATACTGGTGTCAGAAGTAACAGCTATCACTTCTTTGGTCATCCATGTTTCAACATGTTCCTCCAGCGGACAGGATTCCTTTTCAGCAATCCGATAGGCAAAATCACGCTCAGAGATAATGCCTCTTACTTCACCTTCTTCAACAACTAACAATGCGCCAACTTTATGACTGCGCAATGACTTTAATGTGTCGAGTAAGGTGGCTTTAGGTCCTACTGTCCAAACTTGCTTTCCTTTTTCTGCCAGAATATCTTTTACTGTATTCATTCAAACTCCTTTACTTAGTTTTTTTGAATATAAAATTAGAAGATTACGTTTCTAGTTCAGCTGTGGGACGAAAATTTATGGAAACAAGAATAATTTTATTATAGCGAAATTAAAAATTTACAAGTCAAATTAAAATTTTGTGAATTCATTCACGAATTGTTTGGTTGTCGTCTTCAGAAAAACTTCAGGAAATGGGAATGGTATTCATTTATAGTCATCATTGATATAATCCGAGGATGCAACGAAGATGGGTCCAGGTAGCATTATTGGTACTGGGGGTGTTATGTAGCTCCACGGCAGTCATTATGATCAAAGCCAGTGATGAAAACCCTTTTCTGGTGGCAGCCTATCGTTTATTGATTGCCACAATTATCATCCTTCCCCTTTTTATCCGGGAGATTAAGGCTTACACGAAACCTTATGGTTTGGAACAAATTCGTTGGTCAATCTTCCCTGGGTTGATATTAGGGTTGCACTTTATCACCTGGAACATGGGCATTGCACTTACGCCCGTAGCGAATGCCAGCTTGATTGTAAACACCACTCCCGCTGTAATGCCTTTCTTTTTGTGGATATTTTTTCGCGAAAAAATTAATCGAATTGAAATAATCGGGACGCTTCTGGCGTTATCCGGGCTGTATTTGTTGAGTTTTGGACGGGTCGACCTGGCTGCAGCGGACCTGCGTGGTCATCTGTTGTGTTTCATCTCCATGCTTTTCCTGGCTGCATATATGGCGTTGGGTCGAAAAAATAGTGGACGCTTGCCACTCTGGCTATATATGTGGCCGTTATATCTGACAGCCGGTATTTTTTGTCTGGTGAGTGCGCTGCCTTTTATCAACCCGATTAAACCTTATTCGCTCACCAATGTCCTCATATTTTTCGGGTTGGCTATTATTCCGACATTTGGGGGGCACTCCATATTGAATTATTCGATGAAGAATTTCAGAGGGCAGGTGGTCAGTGTTGCCAATCTCGGGCAGATTATTTTCTCAGCATTCATGGGATATTTGCTCTTCAAAGAAGTGCCATCTTTTATGTTCTACTTTACGGCAATTATGATTCTGGGGGGAGTCATTATCGTTTTACTGCATGGCTACCGTCAGCGGTAAATATAACAAAATAGAAAATCAGATCAACTGAACCTTATGATTGGGGATCAAGTGTGCGAAAATATATACCACTTTCCTGATTGATTGTGAATCCTAATTTTTCGTACAATTTTAGAGCTTCACGATTTTCTGTTTTTACCTGGAGTTCAGCATAATCGATCTCATGTTGATTAAGATATAGCAGGGCGTTGGATATCATGGCTGTCGCAATGCCCTTTCGTCGGTAAGGAGGGCAAACAAAAATGTATTCAGTATATCCTACCTTTTTAGCTCGGCTCAGGTTTTGACCTTCATCCCAAAAAGCAGTTAGACATCCCACAAGTTTTTTGTCTTTGAAAGTAGCAAAATTTGTCCCATGAGCCCAACTGGGTGAACTCATAAAATAGACCCATTCTTCCAAGGTGATAGGGGCGTCCGGGAAACAAAGGTTTCGTGCCTGAATGTATTGTTCCCGTTCTGATTGGGTTTCCAATCTCCATGGTCCCATACTGAACCCAAGGGGAGGGGTGACAGCAGGCAGGTTGTTCTGCAGATCACGCTGCATGGAATAAATGCTTTTCAAATACTCGAACCCTTTGCTTTGTATGAAGGCGATGCTTTCTTTTTCGTAAGGAAAATATTGAAAGTAAATTCTCACGGGGAGGTGGGGGTGAGGGGAAATTATTGAATTAATTCTGGCTAGTAAGTGTTCCAATAATTTTTCCCTGAGGTTGCCGATATGGCTCATGGAAGGGAGAACCTTTACCTCAGCCCAGACGGTATGATTCTTTTTTCCAGGTGAATCCGCTGCTTGAGCATAGGCTACGGCAAACCCTAACATTTGACCGTTTGGATGATAGGCACAAAACACATCTTTGCCCTGATGAAATGCTGGGGAAAGATATAAACCGCCAGGGAGGATCTGAACCCCTGGGTGTTGTCGGGCATACTCGTGCTGGACTTGCATTATACCTGGCAGGTCATTTTCTTCTAGATTCTTAATGTGAAAATTAGACATTTGTTTCCTTTTTTAATGGAACCTGTCTTTAGTATATAAATTAATGATTATTATTTCTACAAACAATTGTCTAGTTCTTTTCCTGGTCATTTGTGTAGAAAAAATTATCTGGTTTGGCGGGTTTTACCTTGCAGATTTTCTGAAGAAAGAGAAATTTAAAAATCTCCCTTCCCTTTTTTTGGGATTATGGTAAAATATTGTCTACTCGGGGGCGTGGTGTAGTGGCTAACATGCGGCCCTGTCAAGGCCGAGATCGCGGGTTCGAACCCCGTCGCTCC
>CAYSFA010000119.1:0-281 GCA_964430025.1 uncultured Anaerolineaceae bacterium
GAATCGGGTGATTTGAGTAATTTCTCACGCATCTCTTTGGATAGTGGGTATATCCATGGGTATAAGTAGAGTTCGGGATTTTTCCCCCTACTTTCTTCCTGTGAAACAAATTCTGAGGTTCGCTGCAAATGTTTTATCAATGATGGAGTGTGAATCGACATTATTTGATCAATGGAGAGGAACGCACCTGGGTTGACTTCCTGAGTGTAAGGTAATGAAAGTAACTCATAACGAGCAACTTCAATTCTCTCCGGAATTTCCTGATAGGGAATTTGCTGCCC
>CAYSFA010000119.1:291-10274 GCA_964430025.1 uncultured Anaerolineaceae bacterium
TCGTGGATGGTGAGTTTTATGGTCTGGCGAGTAAAATATGGGAATCATCGAGATTATCTTGAAAGGTCATAGAAAATGAGAGATGGTTTGTGTCCCATCTCTCATTAAAGATCAGGATGTTAAGATCTGGGCATCATCCAGATCGTAGGATATTTGCACCTCATCACCAACTTTGAACATCGGTGAATAATTAATTCCGGTGTTTTGCACTCGTACAGCCGCTCGTTCACCGCCAGGGATCTCTACTAAATAACGAGTATCCGTGCCTAAAAAGGTTACTTCTGACACGGTTGCCATTAATTTCTCAGAGCGAACCAATGGGGGTACCAGGGTTAACTTTTCAGGGCGAATTGCTACGGTAACCAGATCGCCAGGATGCACCCCATTGACACGATGGCGAACATCCACCTGGTTATTACCAATGGAAACTTTTACCAACTCACCCGGAATAATTTTTTCTATTTTTCCATTTAAGAAATTGGTCTCGCCAACAAAATCAGCGACAAACCTGGTGGTGGGTCGTTCGTAAATATTAAACGGAGAGTCTACCTGTAGAATGCGACCTTCGCTCATCACCGCGATCCGGTCAGACATTGTCAAAGCTTCTTCCTGATCATGAGTGACGTATACAAAGGTGATGCCTACTTGTTGTTGGAGGGCTTTCAACTCCAATTGCATGGCTCGTCTCAATTTCAAGTCTAATGCTCCTAATGGCTCATCTAAGAGCAAAACCGCTGGTTTGTTGACCAATGCGCGCGCCAGAGCTACTCGCTGTTTTTGACCACCGGACAATTGCCCAGGTCGACGATTTTCGAAACCACGTAATTGAACTACATCCAATGCCTCATGAACACGCTCGATGGTTTCTTCCTTACTGACCTTTTTTATTTTTAAGCCAAAAGCGACATTCTGAAATACATTGAGATGAGGGAAAAGTGCATAATCCTGAAAAACCATATTGACTGGACGTCGATATGGAGGGATTTCATTCATGATCTTTCCATCAATTTTTATTTCCCCATCAGAAGGTTGGATAAAACCAGCCATTAAACGCAGCGCTGTGGTTTTGCCACAACCACTCGGACCGAGTAAGGTGAAAAATTCACCTTCATAAATTGTTAAATTGGATGGTTGAAGTGCTTGAACAGATTCGCCATTACGTTCGCGGTATTCTTTAGAGACAGCTGAAAATTCAATGATATTTTTCTTGACCATTAATCATCCTCCGGGCATAGCACATAACCGATTTGATGCCACCAATAGGTCAGCACTTCCTGGGCCTCGTGTTTTTTTGATCGCATTGAAAACCCTGCAAATGGGTTGATGACGTTTAGAACCGTCACCTGTCTATCCTGAAAGCTGTTCAGGTGAAATACATTATAAGCACTCATTTATTCCTCCTTCGGGGTTCGGTTAGTTCCCAACCTGCGTAACCATTCTGCTAAAACTACCAAAATAGCAGAGGCAACCATTATTATGCTTCCCATTGCAACCGCAACGGGCAATCTTCTTGGGAACCTTAATAAAGAATAAAGATAAACTGGTAGGGTGGTTTCCGTACCAGTAATTAACGTTGTCATGGCATATTCATCGAACGACGTCGTGAAAGCTGTCAGAAATGCTGCCAGCAGAGCGGGAAGACAGATTGGCAAGGTAACCTTGACCAGTGTCGTCCAGTAATTGGCTCCTAAGTCCATGGCGGCTTCCTCCAGATTATAGGAAAAATCTGCCAGACGTGCCATCACAATTAAAATCGTACTGGGAATGCTGATTAACACATGCGCCGCACCAACCAACCACATATTTAGGTCCAGCCCAAGCACCTTGCGGAAAAAGACCAGCATGGCGACCCCTAGTACGATGGATGGCATTACCAAAGGAACACTTGATAGCCCAAGAAAGACATTTCGAGCTGGCATATGACGCTTGGTAAGAGCAATCGCGGCAAACGTACCTATAAATACTGCAATCAGGGAGGAGATAGCTCCTACCCACACACTATTACGGGCTGAAAGCATTAATTCACGGGCTCCCCCTAATTGACGATACCAATCCAGGGTAAATCCCTTCAAAGGAAATGCCAGAACCGTTGAATCATTGAAAGAAAATATGATCAGGATAACGATGGGTAAATAAAGAAAAACCGCCATCAAAACAAAATAAATCGAACCAAGAATTGGAGTACGTGTTCTAATCACTCGCACCTCCAAAAATTCCGGTTTGCTGGGCAGTTTTCGCCATAAAGACCAAAGGAAGAATCACCACCAACATTACAATTAGAGATAGCGTTGCCCCCATCGGCCAATCCAAACCGCGCATGAATTGATCCCAGATAATATTTCCAATCATCAGGCCATTTGGCCCACCCACCAAAGCTGGGGTCACATATTCACCAACAGTAGGGATAAAGACGTATAAAAATGCAGCTAAAATTCCTGGCATACTTAAAGGTAAAGTTACCTTAATAAACCCCTGCCATGGTTTCGCACCAAGGTCTGAAGCTGCTTCGAGAAGTCCGGGTTCGATACGCAAAAGAGCGACGTAGATGGGCAATACCGCAAATGGGATCCAGATATAAACAAGGGTAATGATTACGGCATTCATGCTATAGAATAAACCGGAAATCGGTTCCTGAATCAGTCCTAACCACATTAATAATGTATTCAACAGCCCGTTGGACCCTAATATTAATCGCCAGGCAAGCACCCGCAACAGAAAACTAGTCCAGGCTGGAATGATCAAAATGTTGAGGAGAAGTGATTTCTTCTCTCCTGCGTTAAAAGCTAAAAAGTAAGCTATTGGATACGCCAAAATGATCGAGAAGACTGCCACGACTAATGAAACCCACAGGGATCTGATCAACAAATTCTGATACGCACTATTCTGCCAAAAGTTAATGTAATGGGAGAGTGTGAATACTTCGCTATCAGCCCCAAAAGCAGACTTTTGGAAACTAAGACCCACTAATGTAATTAACGGGAGTACTAATAGAATTAATAACCAGCCCACTGAAGGAGCAATCAGCATCCCAAGCTGTCTTTTGCGTGGGATGCCGGTGAGTTGCTTTTCTTTTACCTTCCTTCTAACGCTGGTGGAAGGTGAGTCTTTCAGAATGATTTCGTCGGTCATGGAGCTGCTTTGACTTCATTCCACAGATCAGAAAGTTGATCTCGGCGTTCCGCTGTAAGCGGTTGATAGAAACGGGTATTCTTCAGGACATTATCAAAATCGTCCAGACGTAATAACTCCGCTGCACCTTCATCAATGAATTCAATGGCAGCAAAATTTGCCGCACCGTACCAATACTCATTGGTGAAATTCGCCATGGAATGAGGGTCATTCGCAGCATTTAAAAACTCGTAAGTTAAGTCTAAATTGGCATTATCTGTGGAAATCCCATATCCACACATTCCAGCTAAATAACCTTCTTCAGGTTCAAGATAAGCTACTTCGTAGCCTTCGTCTACTAAAACTGACCAGGTATCCTGCCAGGCGCTGGCGACAATCCAGGCATCCCCAGAAGCAGATAATTCGATCGCCTGGGTGTAATCCAACCAATAGGTTAACAGATTGGGTTTAAGTTCAATTAATTTTTGTTTGATAAATTCATCTTCTTCAGCCGTTGAATTGAATGGATCAATCCCATAAGCCAAAGCGGCGGTAGCAAAACTGACTTCACCGTTGTCCCATAAGGAGACATGTCCAGCGTACATAGGATCCCAAAGATCAGCCAAAGAGGTAGGCATTTCAGGAACAAGGTCGGTACGTACCAAAAGGGCTTCATAGTACCAATCCCAAGGCAAGAAATAATATTCACCATTGAATTTTGCTTGTTCACGAAATGCTTCCGGGATATCTTCCCATCCTGCGATTCGGGAAACATCCAGGGGTTGTACCAAACCAGATTCCACGTAAAGCCCCCACCACGAGGAACAGGGGTGGATTACATCTGCATTGAACCCTGACTGCATTTTTGCGAAAGCTTCAGCATCATCCCCAAAGACAGAAACTGAGACATAATCATCGATTGAATCGCCATATTTATCCGAAAATGGCACAAAAAATTGTGGATATTCAGTTACTTCATATCCTGTCCATTCCAGAATTACCAAAGGTTCATCTGGTTTATCGATTTCCTGCGTTCCAGCACCAGCCGAACAGCCAGCCAATAGTGTACTGACCAACACAGTCAGTAAAACCAAAGCACGAAATCGGAAAATCTTCATTGAATCGTTATACTCCATCCTTCTATAAAATGATGGTGCAACAAAGCAATTTTCGCTGCTTCATGCACCATGATTGATAATACATATTATATCAAAAACGGAAGCAATTTTCCTATAAAAATAGCTGGATGTCAATGAATTCGTAGTTAGAAATAGCTTAATTATGGAACGATCTTCTCAAGATCACGCCAACCTAAGTATGTGCCAAATTGAGTCTTAAGTGAATTCTCACCACCATAAACAACATAGCCGCTCTCGGTTGGAGTTTTGGTTAATTCTGTACAATTTTGCAATCGGATTGCAAAATTGTACAGATCTTCCTTCATATTCTAGGTGTTGGAATTTTTCTGATAATTTTTTCAAATGGTGGAGGGATTTTCTTTCCCTGAAATCTAAACCAGCCTAATTCACTGCGGATGGCCTGTGCTTTGAGCTCGGTTGCCCCCCAAATGAAGGATGCTCCTGCAACTCCAATAAGCACTGAAAGCCAATCAATTTGGATAAACAATGAGAACCCTATCAATACCAACCCGATTAGGATTACATATGGCCACCATAAATAGCTGAAATATCGTTCTCCAAGAATCACCCAAACGAATCCTAAACCAATGATAAGCAAGGTCAGAAATCCGATAAAGATACCAAAAGTGTTCATTGGTTGTCCTTCTCCTTCCAAGCCGACTGATTTAAGATGATATCAATTTCTTCATCCGAGTAGGGATACCCACGTGGCTCACGGTCTGTCAAATTCATAATGGTTGCTGAGGGATATTGAGTTAGAAATTTTTGATGTCTTGGATTTTCCGGATTGGCTGGTACATGGCCTTTGATCACCCGTTGTTGCTGACGATGGAATTCCAATGCATCCCAAAGAAATGTGATACTCACAATACCGAGTACAGAAGATAAGACATTGGAGTCAGAATAAAATGAGCCGATCCCAAAACCAATTCCGAGGAGAACACAAGCAAAAACAGCGGGAGTGATACTAACCAGTCTTGATTCCCATTTTCGAACCATTACATGTCCAAACCCGATGGTAAATATTGTCGTTATACCAGCTAGCAAACCGATTAAATTTATGTTCATATTATTCAAAACCTTCTCTAATTTTAACTCGGAAATTAGTTTTCTCGTTTACTTCTCTGTCCTCCTGGCCATTTTTCTAAGATAAAAAACTATCCATAAAGCCTACCTTAATACCTAACTTCAGGTAGGCGACAATCTTTCAGGAACAAGTAGACTAAGGTTGTTACTGGTAGGTTTATCGTTTTTAGGAGTTACTATGTCTCAACAATTCTCGATACACGATGGAAAAAAATGGAAGTCACGCTTTTTCACCATTTGGAGTGGACAGGCTTTATCAATTTTGGGGAGCCAATTAATCCAATTTTCACTAATTTGGTATCTCACCATTACCTCCCGATCCGCGACCACTCTGGCAACCGCGACGCTTGTTGGAATATTACCTAGCGTTTTTCTTGGACCCTTTATTGGAACATTAACAGATCGTTGGAATCGGCGAAAAATCATGATATTGTCAGACGGTATTATCACCATTGCCACCTTGATGCTTGCCATTTTATTCGCATTGGATTTGGCGGCAATCTGGCATATATACGTAATCATGTTCATCCGTTCTCTGGCTGGAAGTTTCCATTCAAACGCAATGAATGCTTCCACCTCGTTGTTAGTGCCTGTTGAAAACCTCACCCGCATTCAAGGAATAAACCAAATGCTGAATGGTGGTTTAAATATTATTTCCGCCCCGCTTGGTGCTTTACTTCTGGAGATAATGTCTATCCAGGCAATATTAACCATTGACATCGCTACAGCAATACTGGCGATTCTCCCCTTGGTTTTTATACAAATTCCACAACCTGAGAAACATGAGGTCTCCTCTAAAAATAGAAAGACGACTGTATGGCAAGATTTAAAAGCAGGATTATCCTATATGATCTCCTGGCCTGGATTATTGATTATCGGTTTAATGACAGTCATCGTTAATTTCACCATTATTCCTGCATTTTCTTTATTGCCTCTGCTGGTAAAAGATTATTTTGGGGGAAGTGCAATTCAACTCAGCTGGGTCCAATCCGCCATGGGCATTGGTATTTTTTCCGGTGGCGCTTTGCTTGGGTTGTGGGGAGGTTTCAAACGCAAAATCTATACCTCAATAGCCGGATTAGTAGGTCTGGGCATAGGTATTTTGATTGTCGCTGTTGCACCAGCCAACGCATTGTATCTCGCGGTAATCGGCGCATTCATCGCTGGGGCAATGGTATCGATGATCATGGGGCCCTTCTACGCTGTCATCCAATCCACTGTCCACCTTAATATGCAAGCACGGGTCTTTGCTTTGATGAGTAGCGTTGGAACTGCCATGGTTCCGTTGGGGTTGATGGTTGCGGGTCCGGTAGCTGATCAATTTGGGATCCAAAGCTGGTACCTGCTTGGTGGAATATTCTGTATTGTGATGGCAATTGTAGGAATATTTATTCCTGCTGTCATGAATATTGAAGATAAAAAAGAAGTCATTAAAAATACTTCAGGCAACATTGTCATGGAGTTAAATAAAAACATAGGAGAAATTTAAATCATGAAATTCAAATTATTATTCGTTTTATTGTTATTTAGCTTAAGTGCATGTGAAAAAAATCCATTATTAAATACAGATGATGAGAAAATAATGGAAGTAACTCAACAAATCGCAGGTTTTCCATTACCAATTGGTTTCAAACCAGAATTTACCGCGAACTTGAAAGGTTATAATTTCGTTTCCTTTACGACTGGTTCTGAAAACAGCCATTTGTATCTTCTGCAGTCCTCTGACCCATCAGATGAGGAGAATTTACAAAATATGTTGAATGATCTCGTCCCCGGTGTAGGTGATATGCAATCTCGTCAGGAGGTTGTCGATAATTATCCGATTTCAATTCGGGGTCAGGAGACAATCATGGTTCATTCTAATGGAATCAATTCTGATGGTAAGGAATATCAACAAGCTTTGATTGGTTTCGAAGGAAAAGGTGGTCCCGCACTATTTATCTATTCATCTTTATCGGGCGATTGGGATTTAGAGGAAGTTTTGAATATAGTTGACTCTATTGAATAGTCTCACTTGATCACTATAAATTCCATAAATTTATTTTCTTAATTGATTAGACGATAAATAATCCCTCCAAATCAACAAAGGAGGGATTATTTTTTTATGTTAATGGACTTGTGTTACTTAACAATTTAAGGTCGATCCTCTCGTTCTATTAGATGGTTCGAACTTAAATCCAGTCAAGATTCTTATTTCACCTGCAATTGAACGACACCTTTTACATTGGTGTTCTTAGCGAATCCAGGCATCACAGTTCTGAAACCTCCTTCATCTCGGAAAGCAACAATACATTCTTCACAAGCAAATACTTCGGCCAGAGGTACTTCCACTGAGTAGCCATCATCAGCCACAATTACCAGTGTAGTAGCTTCTGTTTTCGGTCCAACCAGGTCCAGAAGCGTGGTGATAAGAACACCAGTGTAGGTTTCAGACTCACCAGAGCTATTGGTCGCGACTACTTCGGTGGTTTCCATAGCATGGACTTCATCTTCTGCCCAACCAAAGGCTGTTTCTACTTCTCCAAACACAACCAGATCTCCTTCAACATCTGGTGTATTGGCGGCAGCTTGTGCTTCGCGCCAGGCTGGTGAATCAGGAACGAATAATGGCGAGCCAAATTCTTCAACACCATAAGTGGAAATTAATTCCTGGGTTTCGAGGGAGATAATCCAATCAATGAATTGGTTGGCAAGATCATTATTGATTTCATCACTCTTTTCGGGATTCACTGCAATTACACCATAAGGATTGAAGAGCAAAGCATCCCCTTCCACCATGATTTCCAGCTCCACGCCTTGTAACAAAAAGGCTAAATATGTGGCTCGGTCCGTCATCGTGTAAGCTAACTGCTCATCAGCCATCATTAAAACATCACCCATTCCTTGACCCGCGGAAATGTACCAATCCCCCGCAGGTTCAATCCCGGCTTCACTCCAAAGCGATAATTCTTTTTTATGGGTTCCTGAATCATCACCACGGGAAACGAAAGAGGCTTCTTCAGAAGCTAAGATTTCAAGTGCACTTGTGGCTTTTCCTTTTCCTTTAATGCCCGCCGGATCATCTGCTGGTCCAACGATAACAAAATCGTTATACATCACATCTTCTCTACGAATTCCATCTCCAGCTTCCATAAAGGCATCTTCACTGGCTCGGGCATGCACTAAGAGCACATCGGCATCTCCATTTACTCCAAGTTCCAGTGCCTGGCCGGTTCCCACGGCAATTACATCCACCGTTACACCAGTTTTTTCAGTGAAAACAGGCAAAATGTAATCCAACAAGCCGGAATCAGCCGTACTGGTAGTCGTCGCGAGGACGATACTGGTATCAACAGGTTTTTCTTCAGCTGGTTCCTCAACCACAGGTTCTTCAACTACAGGTTCCGCAACTGGTTCCTCAACAACGGGTTCTTCAGCTACTGGGGCTTCAGCTACTGGTGCTTCAGCAACAGGTGCAGGGGCACAAGCGCCTAAGACCATCGCGAATATGAACAACATACTTAAAATTGGTATTAATTTTTTCATTGTTACTCCTCACTATTCTAAAATCCACTCAATAAATTGAGCAGTATATCAATACACCATTTCTCCCCCAATGAACGCAACTGTTCGTGGGTCCTTCGGAGAATTAAAGAAGTCATGGTTCGAACCTATTTCAATGAGTTGACCTTCATAGATGAAAGCAATTCGATGCGCCAACCGTTTTGCCTGGAAAATGTTGTGGGTTACCAACACCAGGGTGGTGCCACTGCTCTTATTCAAATCCGCGGCAATTTTTTCAATGATAGATACATTCGCTGGATCAAGGTTTGCGGTTGGTTCATCCATCAATAGAATGTCCGGTTTCAATACTAACGCCCGAGCCAGAGCTACCCGTTGGGCTTCTCCACCTGATAAGGTGCGTGCCCGCTGTTTGGCCAAATGAACTAACCCTACTTTTTCCAATGCAGACTGGATTTCGTCTTTTGCACCCCTTGTCCCTCGTAATTCCAGCCCATAGGCCACATTTTCCCACACACTACGATTTAGCAAAACAGGTCTCTGAAAGACTGTAGTAACTCGGCGTCTAATTTCAAGTGGTGCTTCTACGCCTGCTGTGTATGAGAAACCTTCAAATTCAATGTTTCCTTCAGTAGGCGTTTCCAGAAAATTGAGCATTCTTAATAAACTACTTTTTCCTGCTCCGCTCGGACCGACCAACGCAAGTACTTCGCCTCCATATATAGGAAAATCATCCAGTTGTAAAATACAACGATCTTCATAGCATTTCTTTAAATTCTTGATGCGATAAAGAGGTTCAGGGTTCATTCTTCAAACGCCTTTCCCTGTAATCGCAACATGAAAACATTGGCAATAAACGATAATAATAAAAGGACACCACCCAATGCCAAAGCCAGGTCGAAATTTCCTTTTCTCGTTTCCAGCACAATGGCAGTGGTTAAGACTCGTGTTTTGCCTTCAATATTGCCACCAACTAACATGACAGCCCCAACCTCAGAAATAATCCCACCAAACCCTGCAATGATGGACACCATAACGCCAACTTTTGCTTCCATCAAAACAGTCCAAACTGCCTGACGGGACGTTGCCCCAAGCGAGATCACCTGTTGGCGTAAATTTGGATCAACCCCCATCACCGCCGCCATAGTG
>CAYSFA010000120.1:0-10249 GCA_964430025.1 uncultured Anaerolineaceae bacterium
ACCACGGTGGTGGTGAATGCTGGCAATTTGGTGAGTCCAGCAGCTAGCCCTGGGGTGACGGAGTCCTACACGCTGGCGGATATATATCACAGCTTGAATATTGGGAAGGCAGCCGTGAAGAACGCTTTTACCGAACCTGATGCAGGGCCAGGTGATCCCACTATGTTTACTCTGGATGAGATTTATGGGTTGACCAGGGAAAGGGCACCGATCAGAAAAACTGGACAGACATTTGGTATAGATCATGATGTTGGTGTAACCTGGCCAAATCCTCGTTTTACAGACAATGGAAATGGAACAATTACCGATAACCTGACCGGGTTAATCTGGTTAAAGGATGCCAATTGTTTTGAGGAGGATTATTATGCTAATGCGAAGTTGTATGTTAATTTATTAGAAAATGGGGAATGTGGATTGAATGACGGTTCCGAAGCAGGTGAATGGAGGATGCCGAATTTGCTTGAAATGCAAAGTTTGATTCATTATGCGCTATTTTATCCTGCAATCTCAAACACGGAAGGTACTGGCGAATGGCAACAAGGTGATCCATTTGATAATGTGCAATTTGATCACAATCAACCAGAATTTTACTGGACGAGCACTAGAAGAAGCGATAGCACGATTGAAATTATTGGAATTAATTTCGGGAATGGTTTAATTGAGGAATTTTCTCAGTTTGATGATTGGCGTTGGTTTGTTTTGCCAGTACGTGGGGGGCAATGAGGTGGCTTGTTGGGATCCTGGAAAATCCTTTGTTTTTCCGTTGTTGTGCAAGGAGAGGTAGACATGAACCTTAAATTTTTAAGTGGTGTCATTATTGGTCTTGTGTTGGGGGTTGTTTTGACTACCACGGTGGTGGTGAATGCTGGCAATTTGGTGAGTCCAGCAGCTAGCCCTGGGGAGACGGAGTCTTATACTCTGGCGGATATTTATCACAGCTTGAATAGTGGGGAGGCAGCGGTGAAGAACACTTTTGCCGAGCCTGAGGTAAATCCTGGCGATCCAACCATGTTTAGTTTGGATGATATTTATGAGTTGACCAGAGAAAAGGCACCGGTTAGGAAGACTGGACAAAATTTGAGTTTTTTTACAGGAGATGATGGTGAATATCAACCTGGTGTAACCTGGCCGGTACCGCGTTTTACCAATAATGGTGATGGAACGGTGACGGATAATTTGACCGGGTTGATTTGGTTGAAGGATGCAGATTGTTGGGGAACGAAGACATGGGAATATGCGGTATCGGATGTAAAATTACTTGAAAGTGGGGAATGTGGTTTGGAGGATGATTCTGAAGCTGGTGACTGGCGGTTACCCAATTTGCTTGAAATGCAAAGTTTGGTTCATTATGGGCTGAATAATCCTGCTATTCCAAACACAAATGGTACAGGAAAATGGGATCAAGGCGACCCCTTTGATAATGTGCAATCTCAAGACGTTCGACTAGATTATTACTGGACAAGCACAACGAATCCTCATTACAACTCTAATAAATTTGTGATTGATTTATTGGATGGATCAGTATCTTCAGTTTATATTGGTGGTCCAATGCTTCTTTATTATTCCTGGCCAGTACGAGGGGGGCAGTGAGGTGGGCGATGAAAAAGATTAGACGAATCTCTTATTTAATTCCAGTCGGGATTGGCATTTTTGCTTTACTCTTGACTGTGACAGTTGTTTTGGCATCCGGTTCGATAGACTCAATTATGAAATGGGCATGGGGGACGAATGTTGGCTGGATAGATTTCGCGCCGGAACATGGCGGGGTAACGGTATATGATGATCATCTGGAAGGCTACGCCTGGGGGGAGAATATCGGCTGGATCCATATGGGGACGTGTGAGTTGGGTTCGCCCTGCACCTATCCCAATACTTCCGCAGAGGATTACGGTGTAAATCATGATGGGGCTGGCAAGCTGTCCGGGTTTGCCTGGAGCAGCAATGTGGGTTGGATTAATTTTGACCCGGATGGGGAGGAACAGGTGTTGATTGACCCCCAGACGGGTGATTTCAGTGGGTATGCCTTGGGGGAGAATATCGGTTGGATTAGTTTTCAGAATACCAGCCTGCCCAAAGCGTATGGGGTGAATACGACGTGGCGGCAGGTGTTTCGGGTGCATTTGCCGATGGTGGGGAGGTAGTTGGGGAAGGGGAAAGGGAAAAAGATTTTGGACGCAAAGGCGACGCTGTAGGGGCGGCCTGCCCCCCAGTTTGCCTGTGGGGGTTCCAAACCCGCCCTAAGAATGGGAAATTGTAATGTGGGAAAAAAGATTTAGGACGCAAAGAAGACGCAAAGGTAAATCAAGTCGCAAAGGGGTTTGGGTAGGGGCGTTCAATTGAAAGCCCGTATGATATGGGGTGAAAACCCTAAAAATCGGACATTTTCCTCCCATTCCGATATACAATCATAGTATCTCCCATTGCGAGGTGTATGATGAAATCGAAAACAAAGGTTCTTTCCTTACGGGTGATTATCCAGGTAGTTTTCTTTGTAATTTTGCTACCATTCCTGCCCATATTAATCTCACGGGCATGGGGCTGGTGGGAAGGCTGGGCGTATGGGGTGCTGGGCTTGGGGAGTTTCATCATCAGCCGCTTCCTAGCGGCTCGCAAAACCCCCGATATCCTGGCGGAACGATCAAAATTCATGCAGCATCAGGACGCACAGACCTGGGACAAGAAGATTATCCCACTCGCGGGGTTGATCGGGATCCTGATAGCTGTGGTTGCCGGGTTGGATAAATTGTGGAGTTGGACTGCAGTATTCCCTCTCTTATGGCGGGTACTCGGCTTGGTGATGGTTACAATTGGGTATGCCTTTTCCTCGTATGCTTTGATCGAAAATCGTTTCTTCTCCGGGATGGTTAGGCTGCAAACGGATCGCGGGCACCACGTCATCTCGAGTGGGCCGTACCGCTGGGTGCGCCATCCCGGTTATGCAGGGGCTTTGTTAGGTTACTTATTTGTGCCGGTGTTGTTGAATTCATTATGGGCGTTCATCCCGACGTTAATCACCATTGGGTTGTATGGGGTACGCACCTCGCTGGAGGATCGCTTCCTGCAGGAGAACCTGGAGGGCTACCGCGCTTATGCAGGGAGGGTGAAGTACCGGCTGCTCCCCGGAATTTGGTGAAATGGGATAGCACTTTACAAAAAAATCAGATTGAACTGGTGAAACATAAAATTCTTTACAGATTTGTTAGCAGGTGAAAAGAATTGATTTTTTTCCACTATCATACGATAATATCAATTCTGATTCCACCGAAAAACATAACAATATGCAAAATAGACTCAAAAATTTTATATTTCACAAATATCGTTTGATCGCGATCTTAACTGCTCTGTTGATTCTGACGTTTACGTTCACCAGCCTGATTAGTTATAACGTGACGAAGACTTCAATTAACACGGATTCGAAAACGAAAATCCTGCCGTTGATTAGTGATAATATTTATTCGGAAATTCAACGGGAACTCCTGCAGCCAATTCACAACTCATCCATCATGGCGAATGATGAATTCCTGGTCAATTGGGTGTTATCGGGCGAACAAAATGTGCAGGAGGTTGTGCGGTATTTACAACGTATTAAAGACAATTATGGCTATTACAGCGCCTTCTACATCTCGGATATCACCAATAATTATTACTATTATTACGGCATTCTTAAAAAGGTTAACCGGGAAGATGCCCATGATGTCTGGTATTACAATTTTGTCGACTTAAACCGTGATTACGACCTGGATGTAGACAATGATGAGGCTACCAATGGGACGATGACGATCTTCATTAACCATCGCCTGGAGGATAGTGAAGGCAATTTTTTGGGTGTGACAGGCGTCGGCTTAAAATTGAGCGAAATGGGAGAAACACTGGAAAACTACCGCCAGCGTTTTGGACACCTTATTTATCTGATCGACTCGGATGGTTTGATTCAGGTACATCCCAACCAGGAGCTGATTCTGACAACCAATATCCGCGAACTGGAAGGGTTATCGAATTTATCGGATGAGTTATTAACCAAAGATTCCGAGATGCATTATTTTGAATATAAATCCGGAAGAAACGAAGTCATTCTTTCGGCGCGTTATTTTCCGGATCTGGATTGGTATTTGATTGTTGAACAGGATCAGACCAATTCATTACAAAATGCCCGGCGTGGTTTGATAGGGAATATTATTATTGGCCTGTTGGTGACTCTGCTGGTGATAGGTTTGGTGGTGGTTGTATTGAATTTGTTTATCAATAAATTGGAAGAGATTGCCACCAAAGATGAGTTGACTGGCTTATTCAACCGACGGAAAATGGAAGACCTGTTGGAACGTGAAATTGCTTTTTCTCGGCGGTATGGTGACCCAATGAGTTTAATGATTATCGATATCGACCAGTTTAAGTCGGTTAATGATACTTACGGGCATCATACCGGTGATCAATATTTGGTTCGAATGTGTGAAGTACTGAACATGGAGATCCGCAAGGTTGATTTTCTTGGTCGCTGGGGGGGTGAGGAATTCATGGTGCTTTTACCTAAAACCAACTGTCAGCAGGCAGCTGATTTGGCTGAGCGGTTACGAAAATCTGTGGAGAAAATGCAGATTGAAACCGGACAAGGCCTGATTACCCGTACGGTTAGCATTGGGGTTTCAAGTAACCAAATTTCTGATGTGGATATTGATTTATTGATTCGCCAGGCGGATGAGGCGATGTATCGCGCCAAAGCTGCGGGGGGGAATCAGGTGGATGTTTGTACAGAGAGGTGAGCTTGAGCTCACCTCTCTGTTTGATTACCAGCTGGTAACAGTTACATACGCTTCCACCCGGGCTGGGGGATCGGCTGTTACCTGGGTGACGAATATTTCATATTCCAGCGAGCTTGTGGCCGGGACGATCCCTGGGTATGAATAATTACCGCCAATGATTTCACCTGCCTCGTTGAAAAGCAGCACGGTCAGATAGGGGTTGGTGATTGACTCTGTATGGGCATTGTGAATTCTCAATGTCACCTTGGGAGTTCCCGAATTTGACAGGTAGGTTACAGCCTCAGTGTAAAGTGGGTTGGTGCCTAATTCGTGGGTGATTAATTCTCCGGCTTTCAGCTGTACGACGAATCGAGACGGGGCTGCTCCTTCGGATAAGCCGATGGTTCCCGGAGAGACCGCGAATGGTTCGTCAGGCCAAAGGACATTGATGTAGCCTTTGGCGGTTTGGGCAACTGTTCCATCTTCTTCATAGATGGTGAGATAATATTGAGCATCGCGCATTTCCTGGTTGGAGGTGTTTTCAACCAGAAAACCACCGGTCAATGAGGTTTCGTTATAGAAAAACCCGGTTTGGAGAATGTTGAGATTCTCGCTAAGTTCTTCATTGGTGAGGGTATCACTGAGGGCTCCTAACCGTGGGAAGAATTCGAAGCTGGCTGGGTCATCTGATACATAACCATTGATGCTGATACCAACCTGATCATTGGCTGGGACAAAGTCGACAAAAGTGAATCCGCCACCGATCACCACGCCGGCAGTATCATATGCGATCACATCCACACGCACATTGGTATAGACGGTAGAAGTGGGGTTAACCATGACTGTGGTGAAACGATCCCAATCGGGGTCAAAGTAATAACGGTTGTTTTCAAAAGTAAAGGGGTTCTCAACACTGCCGGGGGCATCCATATAATAGACCCAATCAATATCAACATTTTCAGCTTCCTCACCTTCATCCAGATACATCTGGCTGGCGACTCCCAGCTTCGCACCGGCGTTCATGAAATCGATATACCCGGTTTCAGTTTCGATGGTATTGCCGCTGGCATCTGTTACGACCACGTTGTACTCGATATCTTCAATGCCTGCGCTCATATCCAGATTTTCAAAAACAAAGGTTGTGATCAGATTTCTGCCATCCTGGATGAAAATTGGATCATGCATTACCAGCACATCATCGCTGCTATCCTCATCGGAAGAGGAGGAGGGAATTGCTGGTAAGGAGGTTGCTTCCGTGCCTGCTTCCTGGGTAGGGATGGTACGAATGGTGCCAGAATCTTCTGAAGTTGAGGATGGCATGTCAGCTGGTTCGGATGTTTCGTCCGAATCTCCCCCACCAATCGAAAAACCACAAGCCAGAGATAGGATTAAAGGAAGGACGAGGAAGAGATATGGGCGTTTGGAATGTTGTTGCATGAGAACTCCTGTTCGTATTTGAAAATTGTGAATGAAGTATAGCAAATATGATTATTAAGATCAATAATGTGAGAAATGTGCATAACCTGTTCTTTCTATCCCCCATTAACAACCGGTACCCTTTAAATGAAAAGGCGCCCGAGTGGACGCCTTTTCGTGGGGAGGGCGGAAGTTTGCTATTGTTTTGAAAACGTGACCAGGGTGTTTCCTTCTGCATCACGAATTTGAAGTGTTTGACCAGTGATCTGGTAGGTTGCAGCTTTTTCCAACGCGGACAGGTAGGTGGATTCGGCCTGCATGGCATCTTCTTCACAGGCCATTTTAGTGGCACCGATCGCCCCTAAAGATAGGTTGTTTTCTTCTACTTCATAGCTGCCAAAGTAACTGTTGCAGCCGGCATTGCCGTTGAATTTGCCTTCGGCATCGAAGGCTAAGGTTTGTTCAACCGGTTGACTGTCGAGAGAACTGACCACGCCATCCTCTGATGCGGTTGACACGAAATTGACCAGCCAGCTTGTACCTGCTAACTCCTGGCTTTGAGCATCGAAGACTGCGACTACTGAATCACTTTCATCCAGCAGCTGAAGTTTGGCATCGACTACTTTAAAGGTAGCTGCATTTTGCAAAGCCTGGGTATATTCACCCGCACGCTGCATGATTGCCTCTTCACAAGCCATCAGGGTTCCGACCATGTCTTCCCCGACGTTGAATTTTTCTTCATCAACACTGTAAGACCCACCCAGGTGGTTACAGCCATCAGAGCCCGATAGGGTTCCGTTTTCCAGAATTAAAATAATGTTTGCGTCCGACGCTACCGGATTTCCGTTCAGCTCGCTCAATATCCAGGTGCCAGTAATTGACGCGGTCGTTTGCGGCTGACACGCGGATAACACCAGAGTTGCCATTGTTAAAATTACCAATATAAATTTAATTCTTGATTTCATTAATTTCCTCCATCATTTTATACCTATAAGGCTTACACCTTTATAGACGAATTCTGGTAGGTAAAAGTTCCCTGCCAGCGAAGGAGGAGAAGAGGAAGCTGGGAGCTGGTTGATTTCTGATGAGATTTTTAATTTAAACCCGATTAAAAATACTACTTTCGAAAGTGAATCGCTGAATTGAAGGTTGTCTTGACTCGTGTAGGATTTCCAATACAATTTATTGGTTCCATGATACTTTTCTTTGGAGATTAAATGAAAAACACTTTGATTATTGGCACATTGGTCGCAATTCTGACTGGAATCCTGATCACCACGCAAGCTACCTTTAGTGCAAGAGGTGGGAATATCATCGGCGCGGTGCGGACAGGCATCCTTACCAATTTGGGAAGTGGTTTATTTGCTCTCATTTTCTTAGCGGTTACGATCCTCTGGCGAACCGTGGAATGGAAATCTGTTCCTGGTGCCAGCATTGGAGCCTTGCTGTTTTCCGGTGGATTAGGGATTCTGATCGTGATTGGGATCTCCTTCGCGCTACAATATACCGGCGTGACTGCCGGAACAGCCGCGGTGATATTAGGGCAATTGTTGATCTCCACCATTGTGGACGCGTCCGGATTATCCGGCCAGGCACCCATCCCGATCACCTGGCAGCGTGTCGCTGGATTACTGGTGATGGCGGTGGCAGTTTATCTCTTGCTGCCGCGGAAATAATCATTTCCTGTTCAGGGTTGATTATTGTTTTTGCTTTAGTGGAAAGGGCTCACTCCTTCAAGGCTGAATATATGGACGAAAAAGAGATGGGCCTTATCTGTTACAATATTTACTGAAACCTGGTTCTCAGGTAAGGGGTAATGAAGGAGGAAAGAAATGAATTATATGACATTGTTTATTCTGGATAATCCTTCCCTTTTGGATGGGGTATTAAAAGCCTGGAAGGAAGGTGGAATTGGTGGGGCAACCATTATTGAATCGACCGGGTTGTATCGCTTACAGCGAAAAACAATCCCGATGCGTTACTTATATAGTGATCGTACCGCCAGTGAAAAAGAGAACGTCACCCTGATTGCCATTGTGGATGATCAGGCGATGGCCGAGAAGTGTTTGCAACTGACAGAACAGGTGGTGGGGGATTTAGACCAGCCAAACAGTGGCATTTTTGCCGCCTGGCCTTTGAGCCTGGTTAAGGGATTATCTTCACACAACGTCCAGAAGGAAGCTTAAGTATGGTGTGGTTTCAATTTATGCTTTCTGCATTGGTGATTGTCGTGGCAGCTTATTTCCTGGCTAAATATGGCGATGTGATTGCCATTCGAACCGGGTTGGGAGGCATGTTTATAGGTATTTTATTACTCGCGGGGGCAACATCCCTGCCTGAATTATTGACTTCCATGGAAGGCGTTAGACAAAACTCACCCAATATTGCTGCGGGCAACCTGCTGGGGAGTAATGGGTTCAATATGCTTTTGTTAGCTATCCTTGATTTGTCGTTTCGAAACCAGCGAATCTTAAGAAAGGCAGCAAGGCGGCATGCCCTGACCGGCAGCCTGGCAATTTTGATGATCGGGTTGGCTTTATTTTTCATGGTGGCTGAAATTGACGTGAAAATTGGTTGGGTCGGGTTGGATTCACTGATTTTGATTGGGATGTATATTTTTGCTTTGCGTCTGTTATCTGGTGGTCAGGAAAAGGGAGAAGCAGAACCATTGGAAATTCCCGAAGGAACTGAAAAGTTATGGGTTGGCCTGGTTGGCTTTGTAGTGGCAGCAGGTGTGCTGGTGTTCATTACCCCTTACATGGTAAGATCAAGTAATGAAATTGCCGAGATCACCGGGCTCGGGACGACCTTTGTGGGTTCCACCCTGGTGGCGATGGTTACTTCTCTACCAGAAATGGTGACCACTTTCGCGGCGATCCGGATTGGTGCCAGTGATATGGCAATTGGCAACCTGTTTGGTAGCAATATGTTTAACATGTTTGCACTCGGATTCACGGATTTGTTTTACACCCAGGGGCGCTTCCTTGGCAGCATTGACCCGGCGTTTATGTTGGTGGGGTTATTTGGGTTGTTGATGACGGTGATTGGTTTGGTAGGCAACCTGGCGAATCTGGAGAAACGCATTGGGTTTATTGAAATCGATTCTTTGTTCCTATTCATTCTTTATTTTTCAGGCATGTGGCTGCTCTACCAGCAGGGGGTAGCATAAAAATAATTAATCTTGACCACAATTATGATAATTCTTGGTACAATTAGCCACCGGGTGTAACGTTGTGAGGAGGAAGAGATGGATACCCCTGAGTGGTTGTTTCACATTCGTAAAGATTTAGAGAAGATTACCAGTCCAGTAGCCGCCGAAATCTGGCCAACCCCCAAAGGAAGACCCTATTTTAATTATCGTCTGGAGCATGTTCGCCAGGTTGAACGCGATGCACGCTGGCTCTTACAACAGGTGGGGGGCGATGAAGAAGTAGTTTTGGCAGCCGTGTGGCTGCACGACCGCTTTCAACCCCAATTAGCCAAACCAGACCGGCATGCCCTGCTGGCTGCCAACTGGATTCGTGAGAATCTGGCTGAGACTGGTTTTCCCCAGGAAAAAATTAACCTGGTGGCGTATACGGTGGCGATGCATTCCAGTGAACCTCAATCTTTACCGGAAGAGGATCATGAAGCACGCGTGTTGTGGGATGCGGATAAAATGACCAAGCTGGGACCTTTATCTTACACCAATATGATCGCTGTCATGCCGGCTTATCCGGAGCATATGATGAGCTATGGAGAGATCGTGCGCATGGCGAAGGATGAATTGGCTCGCCGCAAGGAATTGGTTGACCTGTTTTATTTTCCACAATCCAGGAAACGTGCTGCGCAGCGGATTGCAGCGCAGGAGTGTTTTGTCTCGCAGATGTGCAGAGACATCGCCGGAGTTTAAGAAATTATTGAGGTTATTTATGGATCAGAACCGAGCAGGTTCTGATCTTTTTAATTATTGCTTTAGTTATGACGATAAGTGAAAGTTTCTTTAAGATACTTTCCAAAAACTAAGGCAGCTTCTTTTGCCAACAGGGTCAGTCGTGGTTGACATCTTAATCCCAATCGTCAACCCAGGCGGGTATGTCTTTATCGCGTAGGGTCTC
>CAYSFA010000121.1:0-316 GCA_964430025.1 uncultured Anaerolineaceae bacterium
GTTGGCGTCGTCGGCGGATTGTCTGGATTTGTCGACGTACTTAAGATACTGGGGAGCGAGGATGGCTACAAGCACGGCCATGATCGCGATGACGATGATGAGCTCGACCAGGGAGAAGCCTTTGTTGCCGAGCTTTCTTTTTTTCTTCAGGGTATTCAACATAAGTGCTACCTTCTTTCATTAAAAAATAAATATGCGTCCGTCAAATTTAGTCGTATTTCCTTGTTTATGCTCAAACCCGGCGGGCCCCCCTTCGCCCCGCCGCGCTCAATGCGCCTTACTGAGATCGCCGGTATTTTTCCATCAAAAAAACCTC